>JAPORZ010000132.1 GCA_026709915.1 Gammaproteobacteria bacterium | reverse complement strand
CCGTGCAGCATAGGGATATGCTGCCATTTTTAAGCACGTAAGTGCTTGAAAATGACAAATCGTCAGGATAGACGATTTGCACAGCGATAGCTGCCCGTAGGGTTGCGTCCACGGATGGACGCAATGAGGGAAATGAAAAATCGCACTTTTTCATTTCCGTCTCTAAAAATGCCACGGAGGGCATTTTTAGAGGTTCCCATTACTTTCTGTTGTCATCCACTTCCTCAAATTCCGCGTCAACCACGTTTTCACTGCTTGCCGCGCCGTTAGCCCCGGCGGATTGATCCTGGCCACTGGCCCCAGTATCAACATCAGCAGCGGCGCCGGCGCCAGCGCTGGCGGCCTGTTGCTGGTAAGCCTTTTCCGCCAGCTTGCCTGCGACTTCGGTCAGTTTTCGGGTTTTTTCCTCAATAGCCTCCTTGTCATTGCCCTGCACGGCCTCCTCGACCTCGGCAATAGCGGCCTCAATGTCTTTGCGCTCTTGCTCTTCGACCTTGGCGCCCAGTTCCTCCAGAGATTTTCTGGACGAATGCACCAGATTCTCAGCCATATTGCGGACTTCTACCAATTCGCGCGCATGCCGATCTTCTTCCGCGTGAGCTTCCGCGTCCTGCACCATTTTATTGATCTCGTCATCAGACAGACCGCTGGACGCCTTGATGATAATGGACTGCTCCTTGCCGGTGGCCTTGTCCTTGGCCGACACATTGAGAATGCCGTTGGCGTCGATATCGAACGTTACCTCGATCTGGGGCATGCCGCGCGGCGCCGGCGGAATATCCGACAGATCGAAGCGACCCAGAGACTTGTTGCCGGTCGCCATCTCGCGCTCACCCTGCAATACGTGCACGGTCACTGCGGTCTGGTTATCGTCCGCCGTGGAGAATACCTGCTGTGCCTTGGTCGGGATGGTCGTATTCTTTTCGATGAGCCGGGTCATCACCCCACCTAAGGTTTCGATACCCAGTGACAACGGCGTTACGTCGAGCAACAGCACGTCTTTCACGTCACCACCCAGCACCCCGGCCTGAATGGCCGCGCCCACGGCGACGGCTTCGTCCGGGTTGACGTCCTTGCGCGGCTCCTTGCCGAAAAACTCTTTAACCTTTTCCTGCACCTTGGGCATGCGGGTCTGACCACCCACCAGAATAACATCGGTGATGTCCGCAGCGGCATGCCCGGCGTCTTCCAGCGCCACCCGGCAGGGCTCGATGGTGCGCTCAACGAGATCTTCCACCAGCGCTTCAAGTTTGGACCGGCTCATCTTGATATTAAGATGTTTGGGGCCACCGGCGTCTGCGGTGATGTAGGGCAGGTTGATATCGGTCTGCTGGCTGGAGGACAGCTCAATCTTCGCCTTCTCTGCCGCTTCCTTCAGGCGTTGCAGAGCCAGGGGGTCGCTATGCAGGTCGATGCCCTGATCTTTCTTGAATTCGTCACAGAGAAAATCGATGATGCGCAGGTCAAAGTCCTCGCCGCCCAGGAACGTATCGCCGTTGGTGGACAGCACCTCGAACTGGTGCTCGCCATCCACTTCGGCTATTTCGATAATGGATACGTCAAAGGTGCCACCACCCAGATCATAGACTGCGATGCGGGAATCGCCCTGCTTCTTGTCCATGCCGTAGGCCAGCGCCGCGGCGGTGGGCTCATTGATGATGCGCCGCACCTCCAGCCCCGCAATCTTGCCGGCGTCCTTGGTGGCCTGACGCTGTGAATCGTTGAAGTAAGCCGGCACAGTGATCACGGCCTCGGTCACCTTTTCTCCCAGGTAATCTTCCGCGGTCTGCTTCATTTTCATCAACACGCGCGCGGAGACCTCCGGGGGCGCCATCTTTTTGCCTTTGACGTCCACCCAGGCATCGCCGTTGTCCGCCTTGACGATGTTGTAGGGCACCATGTTGATGTCTTTCTGCACCACGCTGTCTTCATAGCGCCGCCCGATCAGGCGCTTCACCGCGAACAAGGTGTTAGTGGGGTTGGTTACCGCCTGACGCTTGGCCGACTGCCCCACCAGGACTTCATCATCGTCGGAAAACGCAACGATGGATGGGGTGGTTCTGCCGCCTTCACTGTTTTCCATGACCCGGGCCTGACCGCCTTCCAGTACCGCAACACAGGAATTGGTCGTGCCCAGGTCGATACCGATAATTTTGCTCATGTTTCAAGCCTCGTTTATTCCTGAGTGTTCAACTGGAGGTAACCTCTAAAAATGCCTTCCGTGGCATTTTTAGAGACGGAAATGAAAAAGTATGATTTTTCATTTCCTTCATTTTCAATCACTTACGTGCTTAAAAATGGCAGCATATCCATTATGCTGCACGGCCACCTCTAATTTTTAGAGGTGGCCTGGAGATGTATATGAGGGTTGCGCGCGTAAAATTCAAGATTTTGCCACCACCACCATTGCCGGCCTGACCAGACGCCCGTTCAGTTCATAGCCCTTTTGCATCACGGTAACAACCTCACCCGCGGCGGCGCCTGCAAGTTCCTGCATGGACACGGCTTCATGCCAGTCCGGGTCGAATTTCTCACCGGCCGGGTCTATGGTTTTCACCCCGAACTTGTCCAGACAGTCGAACAGCTTTTTCAGGGTGAGGTCCAGGCCTTCGCGCAGGCTTTCGATGTCTTGTGCCGATTGCGAGGCGTTAAGACCCAGTTCCATACTGTCCAGCACCGGCAACAACTCGTTGACAAACCGCTCCAGGGCATATTTATGTGCGTTTTCAACGTCGCGCACAGCGCGTTTGCGTACGTTATCCAGTTCTGCCGTGGCGCGCAGGGCCTGGTCGATGTGTTCCTGCCGCTCCAGCTGCAGACGCTCGTTTTCCTGCAACAGGTCGGCATACGCTGCTGCGCTGACGCTCTCGTGTGCTTGATCGTGTGCTTGATCCTGTGCTTCGTTCCCTGCCGCCATAGCCGCCTCGGCGGCAGGCGCTGCTTCTGCGGCTGCCTCCTCCGGCGCGGTTGTTTCAGCGCCATTCCCGGGCTGTTGCTGCTCTTTATCTTTAGCTTTTGCCATGGTGTAACTCGTTTTGCACCTGTGATTCCGGTGCAGAGTAGATATGGCCTAATCCGTAGAATTCAAGGCCGAACTGAGAATCTTTGCAGTCATATCCACAACCGGGATCACTCTTTCATAATCCATGCGAGTAGGCCCGATGACGCCCAGTACGCCGAGGATGCGCCCTTCGCTCTGGTACGGGGAAGTGACGATACTGCAATTATCCAGCACCTCATAGCCCGATTCCTCTCCGATGAATATCTGTATCCCCTTGGCATTGATGGAATTTTCCAGCAGGTGCAGGATATCGCGCTTCTGGTTGAAACTCTCGAACAAGCGTTTCAATTTGTCCAGGTCACTCAATTCCGCTACGCCCATCAGGTTGGTCTGCCCGGAAATCACGACATCATCGGCGGCGGTCGGGGAGACAAAAGCCTGCTGCGCCATTTCAATGGCGGCCTGCATCAGCTCGTTCACGTCTTCCTGCAACTTTCTCAGTTCCATGAGCACCTCGGCGCGAATCGTATCGAGGTCCTTGCCGCGCAAGGTGGAGTTAAGATAATTGGCCGATCGTTGCAATTGCGATTGCGTATAGGTTTTTGCCGTGTGTATGATCCGATTCTGGATCTCCTTGTTGCTTAACACCAGTATCACCAGAATCCGATTATCAGACAGGCTGACAAACTCGATATGTTCCAGCGAACTGATCTGCCGGCGCGGCAGCATGACTACCGCGGCCAGGTTGGTGATGTCGGACAACAGGCTCGAGGTGCGCGTAATCAAATGCTGCATGTCAGCTTCCGCAGCCATCTCCTGCGCCAGATGCCGGACCTGCCGCTCTTCCAGTTGTTCGATACTGAGCAGGCTGTCCACAAACAGGCGCAACCCGCGCGCGGTGGGGACGCGTCCGGCAGAGGTGTGGGGCGAGCGCAATAGCCCGATGTCTTCAAGATCGGCCATCACGTTGCGGATGGTGGCGGGGCTCAAGGCCAGACCCGTATCCCTGGACAAGGTACGCGAACCGACCGGATACCCGTCCTGGATGAAATGTTCCACCAGCGATTTAAACAATAACAGGCTGCGTTCGTCTAAATCTGTTATAAACTGTGGACGATTTTTTGGCATAGCTCGGTTTAATGTGGCAAAGTTTTCCGATAGAGGATTTTATACCTGACCCGTCATGTTTGCGCAAGACCGCAGGCAGCAGGCCACACGGGTCAGGCGTGATGACCGGCGCCTTAAATAAATTATGACCATGTTCAACACCATAGGCCTTATCGCAAATAATAGCACTTCTGAAATCATTCACACCTTACAGACAGTTATAGAGTACCTGCAGGAACGTGACAAGGAGGTGATCTTAGATGGGTTTTCCACCAGACTGGTGCCCAATATAAAACTGCCCCTGGGAGATGCGGAATATTTCGGCATGAACTGCGACCTCGCTATTGCCATAGGTGGCGACGGCACCATGTTGCGGGCCGCGCACATGCTCGCCAACTACAACGTGCCGTTGCTCGGCATCAATCGCGGCCGCCTCGGGTTCCTGGCCGACATCCCTGCCAACGCCGTCGTGGAACGGCTCGATGAAATCCTGCGCGGGAACTTCATCGAAGACGAGCGTTTCCAATTACATTGTGAAATCGAGAGCCGGGGCAAGACCCTGCTGGAAAGCCACGCCTTCAACGATGTGATCCTGCAGAAGGGCAATATCGCCAAGCTGATTGAGCTTGAAACCTTTGTGGACGGCAACTTTCTGCATCGCCAGCGCTCCGACGGTATGATCATCGCGTCGCCCACCGGTTCGACCGCTTATGCACTGGCAGGCGGCGGGCCCATTCTGCATCCGGCGCTGAACGCGTTGGTGCTGGTGCCGATCTGTCCGCATACCCTGAGTAACCGGCCGGTGGTCATAGACGGCAACAGCGTGATCGAGGTGATTGTGGGCACCCCGCAAATCGACCGCGCCTACCTGACCTGCGACGGTGAGATCGTGTGTGAACTGATGACTGGCGACAAGGTGAATATACAGAAGAAAAACAAGAAAATCCGGCTGATACATCCTGCAGATCACGATCATTTCAAGATACTAAGGGATAAGTTGAACTGGGGGTAAGACCTTGAATCGAAGGAGATTCAGGTACAGGACAGGTTATGTTGAAGCAGCTCGGCATCAACAATCTTGCCGTAATAGCGCAGCTTGAGCTGTCGTTCAAGGCTGGCATGACGGTACTCACCGGAGAGACCGGCGCCGGCAAATCCATATTGATCGATGCCCTGGGGCTGGCACTGGGAGACCGGGCCGATACTACTGTGATACGCACCGGCTGCGCGCAGGCCGAGGTCAATGTGGTCTTTGCTGTGGCCGGCAACGCCGAGCTGTTACAACTGTTGGAGGAGCAGTCTATCAGTGTTGCAGATGACGAGCTGCTGCTGCGCCGGGTCATTAACCGGGACGGGCGCTCCCGTGCCTATATCAACACCACTGCCGTACCGCGGCAACTGCTGCGTGAGGTGGGAATATGCCTGCTCGACATCCATGGGCAACATGAGCATCAACGGCTCCTGCACCGGGAGGTGCAAAGACATTTGCTGGACGGTTTCGGGGACTACGGCGAGATCACGGAGCAGGTCAGCCGGGCTTATGGAAAATGGGATGAAGTGAGCCGGGAATTGCACGCGCTGAGCCCGGAGAGCGGCGCCGCCGCAGAGCAGCTGTCCCTGCTCAGCTACCAGGTGGAAGAACTGGAAGGGCTGGAACCGGGAGAAAATGAAGTGGCAACACTGGAAGATGAATACAAGCGACTGGTCAACCTGAGCAATCTGCAGGAAACAACCCGAGGAGCGCTGGACGGCTTGTGTGCCGACGAACAGGCCATAGACAGCCGCCTTAATACCATCAGAAAGGAATTGGCGTCCCTGGCGCGCGTCGATGCCGGCTTGGCCGCAATAACCGAACTGCTGGACAACGCCTCCATACAGGTCGCCGAGGCGGCGGACGAACTGCGCGCCTACCTGGCGCGACTGGACCAGGACCCGGCACGGCTGAACCAGGTGGAGTTGCGCCTGAACCGTCTGCATGACATGGCCCGCAAACACCGGGTGCAGCCACAGCAGTTATACGAACACTGGCAAACCCTGGCGCAGCAACTGGCAGACCTGGCGCAGGCACGCACGCGTGTGACTGAACTGGAACGGGAACAGCAGCAGGCGCTGGCACAGTACCGGGTCGCGGCAGCTGCCTTGAGTGCGCGCCGCCGTCAGTCTGCACAAGCGCTGGCAACGGCTGTTACCGAGCGGATACACACCCTGGGGATGCCACAGGGCAAGGTGCAGATCGAGGTTACGTCAGACCCGGATTCGACACCTCGCAGCAACGGCAACGATCAGGTCGAATTCCTGGTCAGCGCCAATCCCGGCCAGGCCTTGCTGCCATTGCGAAAAGTGGCCTCGGGCGGCGAGCTTTCCCGTATCAGTCTGGGCCTGCAGGTCAGCGCCAATCAGGCCGGCGGCGCGGCAACAGTGATATTTGATGAAGTGGACGCGGGGATCTCCGGCGGCATTGCAGAAATCGTCGGCACGCTGTTGCACACGCTGGCGGCAGACCGGCAGGTCTTGTGCGTCACCCACCTGCCACAGGTCGCCGCACAGGGCGACAGCCACTTCCGGGTGAGCAAAACCTTCGCTGCAGCATCAACCGAAACGCAGGTGCAGGAACTGGGCGATGAGCAGCGGGTGGAAGAAATTGCCCGTATGCTGGGCGGCGTCAAGGTCTCGAAGCAATCCCGCGACCATGCCCGGGAGATGTTGGGCGCCTAATACTCTATCCCCTTCTGCGCTTTGATACCGTGATTGAAAGCATGGCGAATCTCCTTCACCTCACTGATGGTATCGGCAATCTCCAGTAATTCCGGAATCGGGTCGCGGCCGGTAATCATCACGTTCTGCTGTGCTGGCCGGGCCTGCAGGACCTCACTGACTGCGGCTATTGACAGGTAGCCATACTTGAACATGTAGGTGATCTCATCTAAGACGATGAGGTCGTAGGCAGGGTCCCGAAACAGTGGCGCCGCCTGGTTCCAGACCGCTTCGGCGGCGGCGATATCCTGCTCCCGATCCTGGGTATCCCAGGTAAAACCCGTGCCCATCACCAGGTGTTCCACCCCCAGTTGTCTGAAAATCGCCTGCTCGCCGGTTTTCCACTTCCCCTTGATGAATTGCACCACCGCGCCGCGCTTACCGTGCCCGATGCTCCTGATCAAGGTGCCGAACGCGGAACTGCTTTTGCCCTTGCCGTTGCCATACAGGTAGATGATGATGCCGCGCCGCGTCTTCGCCTGCGCGATTTTGGCGCGCACCTGCTGTTGCTGTTCCTGCATCTGCTGTTTGTGTTCGTCCGTGCTGGTAATGTTTTCGGACATGTGGCTCTCCGGTTTATCGACTCTGACAAGGCCACCTCTAAAAATTAGAGGTGGCCGTGCAGCATAATGGATATGCTGCCATTTTTAAGCACGTCAGTGCTTGAAAATGAAGGAAACGGAAAATCATACTTTTTCGTTTCCGTCGCTAAAAATGCCACGGAGGGCATTTTTAGCGGTTCCCATAATGAAACGACAGGAAAAAGTTGCGCTCGAAGGAATTATAAGTGTTAATGGTCTGGTATTCCTTGTCAAACAGGTTCGCCACCCTGGCGCGCAGTGTCAGGTGTTTGCCCAAGCGGTATTCCGCCAACAGGTCCACCAGCGCGAAGCCGCCGACCCTGATAGTATTGGCGACGTTGTCGTAGCGGTTGCCCTCGGCAAACAGGCGCGCGCCCAGGGTAAACCGGTGGAATGTGCGGCTCAGGTCAAAGGATAACCGCTCCCTGGCCCGGCGCGGCAGGCGCGTGCCGGCGCTCTCATTGTCGGGATCCAGATATTCCAGGGCCAGGGTTGCGTCCCAGCCATTCCAGCGCGCGAAAAACTCGCCTTCGACGCCAGTGACCTGCGCCTCGTTGACATTTTCCGGCGTGCAGTTGAAGGACCGGTCACAAACGGTGGCAATCAGGTCTTGGGCGTCAATTCGATAGGCGCGGACGCTCCACCCGACATAATCGTGCCGACCTTCCAGCCCCGCTTCCCAGGAGGCGGCAGTCTCCGGCTTCAGCGCCGGGTTGCCGAATGCGGGAAAAAACAGTTCGTTAAAGGTGGGCGTCTTGTAGGCCGTGCCGTAGGCGGCATATACCCGTAAGGCATCGTTCAGGGTGTAACTCCAGCCCACGCCGCCCGTGGTTTCAGCGCCGAACACCTGGTCATCATCCCAACGCACCGAGGCGATGAGCTGGTGCCCATGAAAGTTCACGCCGTACTGACCGAAGATACCGGTATTGTCCCGGCGGGTCAGGGCGTAATCAGTGGAACTATCTACCTTGTCCTGCCGGTAATCGACACCGAATGTCAGCAGGTTTATGTCCCACAGGGAGAGCCGATTCTGCCATGACAACTGCCGCCGCCGGGTATCGAAACGCGAGGAGAAGTCACCCGAGGGAGCGAAATTATCCGCTTCATCCAGGGACTCGCTTAACAGCAACGATGTGTTCCAGTCCGGTATCGGGTCGAACGACAGCGCGCCCCCGACGACCTGTTGCAGGAAGTCACTTTCGTCCTGGAAGTTGCCGTCATACTCGGTCGTCCCGTGCGCCCGCTTGATAAAGGCTTCCACCCGGCCGCTATCTCCGAACTCGTAGCCTCCCCGGAACTGCACTGACAGATTGTCATAACCGTCGTAATCGGGCTGGTCCACACCGAAGCGGCCCGGCACTGGCCGGCGCGCGTCAATCCCGCGACTCTCAAACCAGGACAGCGCGGCGCTGTACTCAAAATCCTGATACTCACCACTGACGCCGCCGGTCACCTCGAAAGTATCGTAAGAACCGCTGCCGGCATCCAGGCTATAACGCGGCGTCTCGCCCGAACCTCTGCGGGTGAATATATGGATAACGCCGCCCAGCGCCTCGGAGCCCCACAGGCTGGAACGGGGGCCGCGTACAATCTCAATGCGCTCTATCAGGGCCGGCTGCAAATGCTGGAACGCAGCCGTACCCAGGGTCGCCGAACCGACCCTGACGCCATCGACCAGCACCAGCACGTGATGGCTCTCGGTGCCGCGCAGGCGGATCCCGGTAGCCTTGCCATAGCCACCGCTCACCGTCACATCAATGCCGGCGATGCCGCGCAACAGTTCGGGCAGGGATTTGACTTGCAGCCTGTCGATATCCTCCCGGTCGAGCACGGTCACCGCCGCGGCCAGCCGGTCGGCTTCGAGCGGCGTACGCGTCGCCGTGACGATAATTTCTTCCTCAGCCACAGCCTGTAGCGCAGGCCAATAAAGACTGGCGCTGGCCAGCAGCGCCGGAATTAATACATTTTTCACTTTCTTCACTCCCGCAGGATTATGTAGCGAATCCAGACAGCAGCAAAGAGGGGATATGGAGCAGGAAAATGCCCTATGCCGCCCTCCGCAACATGTCATAATCAGAGTCAGGCAAGGCCTGACCTGATACTCACACAGGGCGGTCTCCGGACTGACAGCGCTGACTTGTAGTCAACGTCCCGGACACCTTCCCATGCTATGCACAGTGGTTTACGTCCGCGACCAAGGCTGATCACCGTTGCGGGGGCAGTGCTGGAATTACTCGCAGGAGTTCACCAGGCTTCCCGTTTCCCGTGTACGGGGGCATGATAGCATGAAATTCCTTCCGTGACCGCTATCCGGTCCGGGTCATCACGGCGCGGGGCGTCAATCGGTTGCTAAATGGGTCATTCGTAATATCGAACCTGGGTTCCACCGGGTATGCTTGAGCTTGAAACCAGGTTAATGCCCGTAGCAAGCCAGCCAACTTCTTCTCGTACGAGCGGGGCGCCGGTTGTCGCAAGGCCAACTGTATTGACCCGCGCCCAGGCCGGCACGGACATCAGCAGCGCCGCGCTCGCAGAGGCAGGGACGGCGAGGGCCGCGCTCACCCGCGCGGCACGCGTCATAAATCAGGTCATGTCAGCGGTCAGTTCCGGACCGTCACCCAAATGCGGCAACTGACTGCAGCGAGGCTTCCTCCACTTGCGGCACAATGCGGCATGCGCCTGAATGCATAATGCCATTGCAGGCAACGGCCTTGAGCTCTCTCGCTCGCCCTTCTCATCTCTTGTGTTGATGAAGAACCGCCCTGATTGCAGTCATGATTGGGATTGCTCGCATCGATCCGCGCGCCAACTAATTTCGGTCTCAACGAAATGGGAAACTCTGTCCCCACTACAGCATTCTGAAAACGCCCTTTGCCGGGGACGCACTGCATTCCGGCGCCAAGCCTGATATCCCCAAAATGAAGAAAGCTTCCATAGTTACTCCCATTATCGGTAAGAACCACATCGGCGTTGTAGTTGCCATCCCCGCCGTAAACTTCAATTTCCCTAAGGCGATGACGACTTGTCAATTTACTTTCCTGGCTGGGCATGGTGATGCAGATCTGATTGCGTCCTATGCTGGCCGTGGCCGCGCCCATCTCGGCGGGCGGCGTGCCGTAGTACACGGCTCTGGCATCAGGATGATTGCGCCGCGCCGCCTCAATATTCTGAGTGTTTTCATTTTCAGAATTAAACTGGCCCTCATGATAGCAGCGGGTGCCGGTCCATCTGCTATTTGCCGGATTGGTGTTACCTGCCCCTACTTGGACAAGTTTGCGTGCTTGCTCTTGGCAATACGAATCACTCGTCGCTCCCGCCGGCGCGGCCAATACCGCGAGCAACAGAAGGGGTGTTAATTTAGAAAGAAGTGGGGGGGAAGTAAGTGTTTCATTTTTTTGCACCTGTGTCAGGTCTATGC
>JAPORZ010000071.1 GCA_026709915.1 Gammaproteobacteria bacterium | reverse complement strand
ACAACCATTTCCGCAACCACGGCGTTCAGGTCTTCCTGGGCGACGGCGCAACCCTTAATGATATTCCGTCAAACGTGATCACGGCGAACACGGCCACGGCGGGGACCTCCGTTCTCTTGCCGGGCCTGTGCGTGGCGGATGATCGGATCGATCCAAGGCCGGATGGAAATACAGATGGCAACACAAGCTCAATAATCACAATTCGCCTGATGAGTGTCGCGGGTTTCACGATTGACCGGAATCGGGCCAGCGCGCAGGCGTTCATTCGGGGGAACGACAGCTGCCACCAACCGGACCGCAACGCATTGAACGGCGGCATCGTTTACAAATTCAGGAACGGCAACATGAACGACTCGTGTGTGTGTATGTCAAAGAGTTCCGTCGTCGTGGCGGGAATAGCCGATGGCGAAAGCGAATCATACGCCACGACCGCGCTGAAATGGCGCACCGACAGCACGGATTACTGCATGGATTCACCCTATCAGAGACCGGGCGGCTAACGGCAAAACACACTCAAGCAAAGGGCGGCACTGGCCGCCCTTTTTCATGCGTGCTGCGCCAATGCCCAATTTACGTGTTCGCGCACCAGGGATGGAACGTGGCTATACGCGATATTCGCAAGTTCACAACCGATAGTTCGGGAACAGTTTCGTTTATCGAACGAATCGTTTACACTGAACGAGAAATGATATGAGGTAGTCAGATGAAAGCGGTGACGGCGAACGAAGCGAAAACACAATTTGGCAATATGCTGATGAGCGTGCAGCGCGCACCGGTGCAGATCAGTAAAAACGGCAAAGCAGTAGCCGTGGTAGTGTCAATGGAAGATTACGAAAAGATGGAGGAACTGAAATTGGAAATGCTGAAAGAGCGGGTGCATCGTGCGCAAGCAGAGATTGAAGCCGGAACAACAGCAGGGGGTGATGCTTTTTTCGATGCGCTATTAGCTGAAACAAGCGATTAGCATGGCAACATACCGTCTCACCAGGGACGCCAGACGGGATTTATCGGCAATACGCGAATTTACCGGAAGGCGGTGGGGCAGTGAACAATCGACAAAATACATCCTCGATTTACGCAAAATTCTAACCCTACAGGCCACCTCTAAAAATTAGAGGTGGCCTGTAGAGCAAAGCCCGGAACGGCCGCACGGGATCAGGTATAACTTGACGTTGCACAATAATCGCAATGAGCGAGTCATGGGTTTCGATAGTGCCCATGCTCCACACGCAAATGGGCGTGGCGGGTATAAAGGTCGGATCGTCGAACATGATCATGCTCATTATCACAAAGACGATCCCGGAACCCCTTACAGTTTTGAGAGTGCCGAGCAGTTATTGGAAGACTTCTTTAATGAAGTCACAAAACGATTACAGTCTGACATCCTTGATTGAAGAGGTAACAGGTATGGCTGATTTGCATGTGCCCATGAGGAATTGACGGCGTGAACGAGCGAAAAACAGAGGGGCTGATTGAGTGTAGACTGAGGGACCTGGGCTACTATGACGCTGACAATGGGATAATAGTTGAAAAACAAAAAAGTGATTCTCCCAGAATAACAAAGCTTTTGGGAAATGCGTCAAAGTCCGGTAGCGGAGCAGGGAAGCCGGAATTTATTGTGACTTCTCGCAAGCACTCTAATTTTCTCATTGTATTTGAGTGCAAGGCAGACCCTGTAAAGCACGAAAGCAAAAACAAGGATAAATATTCTGAATACGCTGTGGATGGCGTTTTGTTATACGCTTCGTTTTTGTCTAAAGAATACGATGTGCTTGCTATCGCAGCAAGCGGACAAGATGATTCCAGCTTGCGTCTATCGCATTTTCTACACCTGCACGGGACCAGCAAAGCGGCACAGTGGGATGTGTCAACAGAAATAATCTCTTTTGAGGAATATCATTCTGCGCTACTTTCGAGCGATCTTAAATTCAGGCAGGACTACAGTACCTTACTGAATTACAGCAGGGACTTGAATGATGTACTCCAGTCACAAAAGATAACCGAGTCTCAAAGAGGCCTGCTGATAAGTGGAATTCTTATTTCACTGAAAAACAGAGCATTCCTGCAAAGCTACACTTCCCACAGCACAATGCGCCATCTGTCACATGGTATTTTGAGTGCAATTAAGGCCGAACTTGAAAATGCCAACATACCGACAGACAGGATTGAAACCATAGAGCAGTCATTTTCCTTTATCAAAACGCTCCCTACATCAAAAGACTTTGTTATAGATTTGATTAAAGGTATAGATAAAAACGTCAACAATTTTATCAAGACGCATAAATACTACGACGTTATTGGTCAGTTTTATGTGGAATTCCTCAAATATGCCAACAATGACAAGGGGCTGGGTATTGTATTAACCCCGCATCATATTGCAGAGCTTTTTGTAAAACTATCGGATGTCAATCGAGATAGTGTGGTATTTGACAACTGTTGTGGGACCGCGGGATTATTGATCGCCGCAATGAAAGAAATGACCAGCGACGCAAAAGCTGACTCTCAAAAACTGAAAGACATAAAGCAGCATCAACTTTACGGCATGGAGTTTCAGCCGAATATCTATACGCTTGCAGTCTGCAACATGATTCTCCACGACGACGGGAAGACCAATGTTTTCAAAGGGGACTGTTTTGAAAGCACTGGCACAGCGTTTAGGAAAAAGCCAACAGTGGGATTATTGAATCCACCATACAAGAATAAACGGATGAGGGGCGATCCTGAGGAGCTGGAGTTCATACTCAACAATATGGAGTATTTAGACAGATACGGAAACGCGCGGTGTGTTGCCATTGTGCCGATAACTTGCGCAACTAACCCAACCGGGAATATTGGGGAGTTGAAGAAAAGAATCCTGGAGCGGCACACATTAGAAGCAGTTTTATCGATGCCAACAGAGTTGTTTCATAACTCCAAAACAACAGTGGTCACCTGCATCATGGTTTTTACTGCACACAGGCCGCATCCGCAGCACAAAAAAACATGGTTTGGATATTGTCGGGATGATCAGTTTGTCAAAACAAAGCACCTCGGCAGGATTGACGCTAACGGATTATGGTCGAGTGTGCGCGATCACTGGATGCAGGCATTTGTTAATCGGGAAGTCATCCCCGGTTTTAGCGTGATGCAGAAAGTAAGCTATGATGATGAGTGGTGTGTTGAGGCGTACATGGATGCAGATTACAGCAGCATCAATCAAGACAGTTTATTCAATGCTTCTGTAAAACATGCTTTGAGCAGCATAGCAATTAACAGTGGGGAACCGCTATGGACCTAGTACCACTCTCCGAGCTATTCAATATCAGCCGGGGCAGTAAACTGGATTACAACAAGATGACACCATGCTCGTGTACTGAAAACGCCGTATCCTTTGTTGGCCGATCGGGAGAAAGAAATGGCTTTGTGGGTTATGTTGAAAAACTGACAGGCAAAGCACCTTACAAAAGCGGATTGATAACTGTTGCTCTGGGCGGCTCGGCGCTGTCATCATTCGTCCAGCCGAGACTCTTTTACACGGCCCAAAATATTGACGTACTTGCTCCCATTGTCGAAATGTCCATAGATGTGAAGCTGTATTATTGCTTGTGCATTGAGGCTAACAGATTTCGTTATAGCACATACGGGAGAGAGGCCAACAGAACACTAAAGACGATAAACATACCATCCCTTGAGTCCGTCCCGGCATGGGTCCACGGCGCATCAAAGAAGTCCATCAATGAATTATCCACGAGACTTAACCTTATCTATGATGCTGCACACTAATCAACTTATATTGAACCACTTCGGTGAGACATTGTTATGAACCCCAGAGTTAAAGAAGTTCGCCCGCACAAAGACTACACGCTGTCATTGATCTTTGATAACGGAGAGGAAGGGGTATTTGATGTGTCTCCCTATCTGGAGAAGGGGCTGTTTTCGCAACTGAAGGACCGGCGAGTATTCAATTCCGTCAGGCCGTTCCTGGGCAGTGTGCGGTGGGAGAACGGGTTGGATTTATGCCCGGATACTCTTTACCTGGATAGTTGTCGAAATGGATAGTGGATTTGGGTGGATGATTTCGTTCATGCGTGCTGCGCCAATGCCCAATTTACGTGTTCGCGTACCAGGGATGAAGGGTGCTCCTTGCGCTGGTTCAGGGCGTTGATGACTGTTGCCGAGGTGGGGGCGTTGCCCAGGGCGATGGCGGTGTTGCGTAGCCAGCTTTCGTAGCCGATGCGTCTTATGGCGCTGCCTTCGGTCTTTTCGTTAAATTTATCTTCACTCCACAAGAAGCACTCGACCAGGCTCAGCTCGTCCAGCCCGTGGCGGGGTTGGTAGTCCGGCTCTGCGGTGTATTGCGCGAACCTGTTCCAGGGGCAGACCAGCTGGCAGTCGTCACAGCCGTAGATGCGGTTGCCCATGGCGCGGCGAAATTCCTCGGGGATGACGCCGCGGTATTCGATGGTGAGGTAGGAGATGCAGCGGCGGGCATCCACCTGGTAGGGGGCGACAATGGCTCGGGTGGGGCAGATGTCGATACAGGCGGTGCAGGCGCCGCAGTGTTCACCGGCGAACTTCTCGTCTGTCGGCAGCGGCAGGTCGGTATAGATTTCCCCCAGAAAGAACCAGGAACCCACCTGCGGGTGCAACAGATTGCTGTGCTTGCCGATCCAGCCCAGCCCGGCATTGCGCGCCAGCGCTTTTTCCAGCACCGGGGCCGAGTCGGTGAAGACACGCCAGCCGTGGGGGCGGGCTTCTTCTGTTATCCGTTGCGCCAGTTTTTTCAGGCGCGCGCGCATGACCTTGTGGTAGTCCCGACCCAACGCGTAGCGGGATATGAACGCCAGCTTGCCGTCTGCCAGCACCGACTGTGTGGGTCTGGCGCGGGGCGGCAGGTAGTCCATGCGGGCGGAGATAACCCGGATGGTGCCCGGGCGCAACTGTTCGGGTCGCGTGCGTTTATTGCCATGGCGCTGCATGTACGCCATGTCCCCGTGCATGTCCTGCTCCAGCCAGTTATGCAGGTGGCGCTCATCTTCCTGGAGATCGATGCCGGTGATGCCGACCTGTTGAAAACCGAGTTCCACCCCCCAGGTCTTTATCTGTGTGGCGAGGTCTTCAGGTGTCATTGGGCCTGTTACCAGACTGCCGCCCCGCTCTCTTCACATTCACCACCAGATAAATGACCAATAACGCCGCGGCCATGGCGAACCATTGAAAAGCGTAGCCCAGGTGTCGTTCCCGGTTGAAGCCGGGCTTGGTCCCGTTCCAGGTAAAGGCGCCGGTTGCGCCGGGATCCAGGCGCACTACGTAGGGGAGCAGTTTCCAGTCGTTGCGGGTGGCGATTTGTGTCAGGTCGATGCGCTGCAGCCGTATCAGGTTGCCTCCCAGCTGCTCCGGGACATCCTGTCCCAGTTTTATGCCGGCGACCGGAACCGGTTTGGCGACGCCGGGCAGCGTCAGCCGTCCGGCCGGGGTGGACAAGCGCGGCGCCGCACTTCGGGTTGCAGGCGCCGCCACCCAGCCGCGATCGACCAGTACCGCGGCGCCGTCCTCCAGCACAAATCGGGAGAATACCTGGTAACCCACCGTACCCCGATAGACCTGGTTGTCCAGCAGCAATACGGTCTCGGGGTCGAAGGTTCCGTCCAGCACACATCTGCGCCAGTGCATCCAGCCAGACTGTGCGCGTAGCTGCCCGCCTTGCGTCAGGTCAACGGGTTCGGCCTCGATATGGTTGCGGTAGGTTGTTTCCAGCGCCAACTTCTCGTCCGCCCGTTCCAGTTGCCAGAACCCCAGCCGGATAAACAAGGCAAACACCGCCAGCGCGGCCAGGCTGGGCCATAATGATGGAGTGAAATTCAGGCGCGTCAATTTGCTGTGAAAGTTTCACCTGACCCAAGGCGCTTCCATTCCCTGGCTGACAACAGGCCCGGACCAAAGTCACGATGAAAATACGGTAACGGGGAAAAACAGGCTATACTGGTGCCGAACAACCACGCACAAACCGATATGAGCGGTCCGTTAATATTCAAAATAGTCATCGTTGTGTTACTGCTTGTCATCCTGATCTCCCTGGCTTCGGGCATGGTGTTTCTGGTCAAGGACAAGGGTCAAAGCGAGCGCACGGTCAAGTCACTGACGCTACGGATAGTATTATCCATTGCGTTGTTCGCCCTGTTATTTATCGGCTTTGCCACCGGCCTGATCAAGCCTCACGGCATCAACCCGGCAGCGCCGCCCGCGGCATCGCCGTAACCCCCCACGCCGGTGGTACTGCGCGCTGGCAGCTTGCGGCCACCTCTAAAAATTAGAGGTTACCTTGCCAGCCGCCTACAACCAGTACACGAAGATAAACAGGCCCAGCCAGACGACATCCACGAAGTGCCAGTACCAGGCCACCGCTTCGAACGCGAAGTGGTTCTCCTTGGTGAAATGCCCCTGTATGCAACGCAGCAGGATCACCGTCAGCATGATTGCGCCCATGGTCACGTGGAAGCCGTGGAAGCCGGTGAGCATGAAAAATGTTGAGCCGTAGATGCCGGAGTTCAGCGTCAGCCCCAGATCGTGGTAAGCGTGCACATACTCTATGCCCTGCAGATAGATGAACACCGCGCCCAGCAAGACTGTGGCGAACAGCCACCAGCATAGCGCTGCGCGCTGGCCTTTCTTCAAGGCCCAGTGGGCAAAGGTCACGGTGGCGCCACTGGACAGCAGGATAAGGGTATTGATGGCGGGAATACCGAAGGCCGGGATAACCTCCTTGATCTCGGTGAATTTGGTGGACAGACCGTCTATTGTCATATCCGGGGTCAGCAGCAGCGGCCAGGTATTTTCAAAGGCCGGCCACAGAAATTCATTGGTGGCGGCGCCGGAACCTTCACCGCCCAGCCACGGCACCGAGTACACCCGGGCATAGAACAAGGCGCCGAAAAATGCCGCGAAGAACATGACTTCCGAGAAAATAAACCAGCCCATACCCCAGCGGAAGCTGATATCCACTTGTTGGTTGTAGGCACCGCTCAGGCTTTCGTCGATAACGTCCCGGAACCAGACGAAAAACATGTAGAACACCGCAACAAATCCCAGCAGCAGCAAGTGCGAACCGAAGCTCGCCATCTCTCCGTTGGTAAGGTAATAGTTGAACATGGACGCCGTGCCGCAGAACACGATGAACAGGGCCAGGGAAAACAACACCGGCCATTTGCTCGGTTCGGGAATAAAATAAGTGTCTTGCTGATTGGACATGTTTGATCCTCAGGTCTCGTTATCAGGAAGGATTGGCAGCCAGCGCCTTGTTTTCCCCCACGTCAAAAAAGGTATATGACAGCGTTAATGATGAAAATCGCTCCGGCAGGTCGGTATCGACGATAAACCGCACCGGCATGGCCTTACTCTCGCCCGGGGCCAGCACCTGTTCGGTGAAGCAGAAACAGTCCATCTTGCTGACGTAAATGCCGGCTTGCACCGGCGAGATACTGGGTATTGCGCGCCCGGTTACCGTGCGCGCCGAACGGTTTTCCACCGTGAACACGGCTTCGGACAACTCACCCGGACGCACCCTGGTCTTGTGGCTTTCTGCCTCGAACGTCCAGGGGATATCCCTGGTATTGGTGTCCAGCACCACCGTCACCAGGCGCGCGCGGTCCACCTCGTTGCCTACGTCAGCCGCCGTGATGACGCGGTTGCTGCCGCGCCCGGTCAGGTCGCAATACACCCGATACAACGGCACCAGCGCATAACCGAACCCAAACATGAGCACGGTCGCCAGCAGCAGCCTGCGCACGGTTTTGTTGACGTTGCGGTTCGCCATGACGACTACAGGTGGCTCAATATGAACCCGACGTAAATTGCCACCACGAGCAACGCCAGCGCCAGCGCCAGACGCACGTTGGCCTTGCGGCGGCGAGCGATGAACTCACGGTCATTGTTGTCGTACTCTCGGCTCACGCGCGCCCGTCACGAATGTGCGACTGAAGCATCCACTTTGGGCGGCACCGTAAACGAGTGGAACGGCGGCGGTGAGGGCAAGGTCCACTCCAGGCCGCGTGCGCCTTCCCACACCTGCTCGTCGGCTTTTTTACCTTCACGCACGCACTTGATGATGACCCATACGAACAGCAACTGGCTGAGCCCGAACGCAAAGCCGCCCAGGCTGGAAATCATGTTCCACTCGGTAAATTGCACCGCATAGTCGGGGATACGGCGCGGCATGCCCGCCAGCCCCAGGAAGTGTTGTGGGAAAAACAGCACGTTGACCGAGATCGTGGACAGCCAGAAATGGGCCTGACCCAGGGTTTCGTCATACATGTGACCGGTCCACTTGGGCAGCCAGAAATAGGTGGCGGCCATCAGCGCAAATAAGGCGCCGGTGACCAGCACGTAGTGGAAGTGGGCCACGACAAAATAGGTGTCATGGTATTGGAAGTCCGCCGGGGTGATACCCAGCATCAGCCCGGAGAAGCCGCCGATGGAAAACAGGATTACGAACGCCAGGGCGAACAGCATGGGCGTCTCAAACGTCATGCTGCCGCGCCACATGGTCGCCAGCCAGTTGAAGATCTTGACCCCGGTAGGCACCGCAATAGACATGGTGGCATACATGAAGAACAACTCACCGGCCAACGGCATGCCGACGGTAAACATGTGGTGCGCCCACACGAAAAACGACAGGAAGGCAATGGCTGCGGTGGCATACACCATGGACTCGTAGCCGAACAATGGCTTGCGGGCGAACGTCGGGATGATCTGCGAGACGATACCAAACGCCGGCAGGATCAGGATATACACTTCAGGATGGCCGAAGAACCAGAAAATATGCTGGAACATGACCGGGTCGCCGCCACCGGCCGCAACAAAAAAGCTGGTGCCGAAATACTTGTCCGTAAGCAGCATGGTCACCGCTCCGGCCAGCACCGGCATGGAGGCAATGAGCAGGAACGCGGTGATGATCCAGGTCCACACGAACAGTGGCAACTGCATGAAGCCCATGCCCGGGGCGCGCATATTGAACACGGTGGCAATGATATTGATAGCGCCCATGATGGATGAAACACCCAAAAAATGCACCGTGAAAATCAGATACGGAAAGCCTTCGCCCAGCTGTGTGACCAGGGGCGGATACATGGTCCAGCCGCCGTTGGGGGCGCCGCCTTCCATGAAAAACGTCGCCAGCAGCATGGCAAAGGCAAACGGCAGGATCCAGAAGCTCATGTTGTTCATGCGCGGCAGCGCCATGTCCGGCGCGCCGATCATAATCGGGATCATCCAGTTGGCCAGACCCACGCCCGCGGGCATGATCACGCCGAAAATCATGATCAGCGCGTGCATGGTGGTCATGGCATTAAAAAACTGCGGGTCAACAAACTGCAAGCCCGGCTGGAACAACTCGGCGCGTATCACCATGGCCATGGCGCCGCCCACGAAGAACATAATCAGGGAGAACACCAGATACATGGTGCCGATGTCCTTGTGGTTGGTGGAAAACAGCCAGCGGCCGAGGCCGGTCGGCTTGTGATCGTGATCGTCGTGGTGATGTTCGTGTGCTGCAACGTCGCTCATGCTGTTACCCTCATCTATTCTGTTCTTGGATGCGCTATGCGTTAGCGCATGGCGGCAATCGTGGATGGCTGCACCATGTCACCCATGTCATTACCCCAGGCGTTGCGCTCGTAGGTAATGACCGAGGCGATGTCCACATCGTTCAGTTGCATACCGAACGGGGCCATGGCGGTGCCGGCAACACCGTTCATCACGACATCGATATGGTCCTCCACCGGCCCCGTGGCGATCGGGCTGCCGACCAAGGGTTTGAACGCGCCGGGGATGCCCATGCCGTTGACCTGGTGACAGGCGACACAAAACGTGCCATAGACCTGCTCGCCCTGCGCCATCAACTCATCCATAGTCCACTCGCGGTCGGCGCCGGCTTCCGCTTCCATGGCCACCATCATCATCTCTCCCACCCAGTCGTAGTATTCATCTTCGCTGACGGCTTTAAGGACGATGGGCATAAACGCATGGTCGCGCCCGCACAGTTCCGCACACTGGCCGCGATAGGTGCCTTCTTCTTCGATAATCGCCCAGGATTCATTGATAAAGCCAGGAATGGAGTCGCGTTTCCAGCCCAGGTCGGGCACCCACCAGGAGTGGATGACATCTGAAGCCGTCGTCATAAAGCGGATTTTCTGGCCCACCGGCACCACCACCGGATTATCGACCTCCAGCAGGTAGTTATCTATCTGGCTGGGGTCGATGCCGGACTTGAGTTGCCGGGCCTCGTTGCTGTTTGCATCCAGACTACTGAAAAATTCGATCCCTTCCTCAATGTACTCATACTGCCAGCGCCACTGGTGCCCGGTGACCTTGATGGTCAAGTCGGAGTCGCCGGTGGATTCAATGAGGATCAGGGACTTGGTGGCGGGAATGGCCATAACCACGAGAATTAATATGGGGACTGCGGTCCAGATTATTTCTACGGTGGTGTTGTGGTGGAATTTCGCCGGCTGCGCGCCGCGGGACTTGCGATGGTGGAAGATGGACCAGAACATGACGCCAAACACAATCACTGCGATCACACAACAGATATAGAATATCGTCATGTGCAGGTCGTAGATATTCCGACTCAGCGGGGTCACACCCTCGGTCAGGTTCAAAGCGTATTCCGCCCAGGCCGGCGCCGCCGCCAGCAACAATACGGAACTCAGCGCCCCCATAAAAGTTTTCATATTTCTGACAGACATACAGTCTTCCTCTGCGTCATTGTAATCATCTGTTGTTGTGCGTCATCAGGACTTCATCAGGCACGTTGCTGTAGCGCCGATCGCAACACTTGCGCCAGACCCTTGCGTTCTTCCTCATTGAGGAAGCGGCCAATCTCAATCTCGCGAC
>JAPORZ010000100.1 GCA_026709915.1 Gammaproteobacteria bacterium | reverse complement strand
GCGGTCATGACACGCTTATGGGCGGCCCCGGCAATGACCGGCTGTCCGGCGGCGCCGGTGATGACGCTATGTTCGGGGGCGCGGGGGCTGATCTATTTGTGATAGCGCCTGACAATGGCAATGACTATCTGGGCGATTTTCTGTTTGGCGACGACCGCATTGACCTGACGGACTTTGCTGAGATTGAGTCGGTGGACGACCTGCGCATAGAGCAGCAGGCGGGCGATCTGATCGTTGACCTGTCA
Source organism: Gammaproteobacteria bacterium (assembly GCA_026709915.1). GTDB lineage: Bacteria > Pseudomonadota > Gammaproteobacteria > Eutrophobiales > Eutrophobiaceae > JAAXHV01. The sequence goes on along the minus strand of JAPORZ010000100.1, from coordinate 10,674 downwards.
AACTACGGCGGTGGTCAACTGCGGCTGTATGATCTGCAGCCAGAAGAGCTTGCCGATGACCATTTCATTTTTTTTACGCATGATCTTTAAGCAACGCATAGCCATGTCTGCCCAGGCGGAACGATACCGGTGAAAACCTTTTCAGTTGTACAAGCGACCCTTGTTGCCGCGTTGCTCATTGTTTGTTTAACAAGCTACGGGCTGCGGGCCTATAAGTTGGTCACCCTGCCGTCGCCCCACTCGGAGCTGAACCCGGCGCCGGTCACGCCCGCGCCGGCGGATGTCATGTCGCCCGCGGCCATTGCACAACTCAGTTTGTTTGGCGCCCGCCGCCAGGAACCGGTGACGCCCCCACCCGTTGCGCTGGATAATGTGCCCAAGACAAAACTGGATTTTACCTTAAACGCGGTGTTCACCGATAGCGAGCCGGCGCGTGGCAGTGCAGTCATCGCCACGGACAACAACAGTCAGGCAAAACGCTATTTTATCAATGAAATATTACCGGGAAACGTGATACTATTCGCAATATACCCGGATCATGTGATATTGAAGCGGGGAGAAACGCTGGAGCAGCTGGCTTTTCCGAGAGATAGAACCCAATGAGTATGTGTGACAGTCCGTTTCCCAAGCCGATGTGGTGATGGCCGCGCTGTTGTCAAAATTTCCCCTGCCTGAGCCGCTGCTGCGAGCCGTTGCTGCGAGCCGTTGCATGATGCGGAGATTGCCGTTGCTGATGTGCCTGTTGCTGGCCGGCCCGGCGCCGGCCCTGTCCGAGCAGGTTACGCTGGCCATGGAAAATGCCGAGATTAGAGAGCTTATCAACTGGGCCTCGGATTATCTTGGCAAGGCCATTATCATCCACCCGGAAGTGCAGGGACGGGTGTCCGTGATTTCCGGCGAACCGATCGGTCGCGATGAGGTCTATCAGGTATTTCTGTCGGTCTTGCAGGTGTATGGTTATTCCCTGGTCGAAGAGGAGAATGTGCTCAAGATCATTCCCCGGGATCTGGCCAAGCAAGCGGGCGCCCCCCTGACCACGGAGCAGGACCCGGTCAGTATTGAAGATATAGTGGTGCGGATTATCCGGCTCGACAATGCCGACGCAGCACAGCTGACCGCCTTGTTGCAACCGTTCGTTTCGCGCTTTGGACACCTGGCAAGCTACCCGCGCACCAATGCCTTAATTATCGCCGACCGGGCGGATAACATTACCGAGATGGTAAAAATCATCCGCGAATTTGATCTGAGCGTCGGTTTCGAGATAGACATGATCGAGCTTGAATTTGCCAGCATCACCGAAGTGGTTGATGTGCTCACCAAGCTCATGCCGGCGCCGAGTGAAAATCAGACTTTTTCCTTCGCTGCTGACCAGCGCACCAACAGCATTCTGGTTACCGGTAGTGATATTGTGCGCCAACGGGTGCGGACACTGATCGAGCGTTTGGATCAGCCCTTGCCGAGCGGCGGTTCGACGCAGGTGGTATTTGTCAATTATCTGAAGGCGGAGGATTTAGCGCCCATATTACGCGGCTTGCATGATGGCAATGCGCCGGCGGCGCCGGAACAGCCCTTCGAGCAGCAGACCGCCGTCAATATCCAGGTCAGTGAAGCAGTGAATGCGCTGGTCATCACCGCGCCGCCTGAATTGATGCAAACCATGCTGGGCATCATCAAGGCCTTGGACCTGCGTCGTCAGCAGGTGTTCGTGGAAGCGATTATCGTGGAAGTGAGAGGCGATCTGTCGTCTGATTTGGGTATCGAATGGCGTAGCGCCGCGCCGGGCGAGGACGGCGTCTTTTCCGGTTTCAGCGCGCTGCCTTCGTCCCTCTCCGGCACGGTGCCGACGGCCGCGGACGCGACTCTCGGTTCGGGTCTTACCCTGGGATTTCTGCGCAACAATTCATTACGGGCGCTGGTGCGCGCATTACAGTCTGATGCCAATGCGAATATCCTGTCCACCCCGACTATTGTCACCCTGGACAACGAAGAGGCCAAAATTCTGGTCGGTTCCAATATCCCCTTTATTACCGGTTCTGCCACCGGCGTTGCGTCTTCCACCTCCAATCCGTTCCAGACCATTCAACGCCAGGACATAGGTATTACGCTCAACGTCAAGCCGCGCATCAATCAGCAGCAGTCTATCATCCTGGAAATTGAACAAACCGTGGAAAGCATCACCACCGCCGCGGTGGCCACCGCAGATATTATTACCAATAAACGCAACATCAAGACCAGCGTGCGGCTGGACAGCCGACAGGTGCTGGTATTAGGCGGCCTGATGTCCGATGAGATCACGCAGAACCAGACAAAAGTGCCGTTGCTGGGCGATATTCCCGTGCTTGGGCGGCTGTTCAGGAGCACTGGCGTTGAGACTAAAAAGACCAACCTGCTGGTCTTTATTCACCCGATAATTTTATCTGAGCCGGCGGAGATTGACAGGTTGAGCCGGGGCTACTACGACCGGGTTCGAACCCTGCAGCGGCAATTCAACCAGAACAAGGCGGAATCTGTTTTTATTCGGGACAGCGCGCCCTTGCTGCCGAAACTGGAAGACCTGCCGTCTGAAAGAGCTATGCGACCCCGTGCAGCCGAGGCAGATGGCGGCGCCGACAGCCGGCCGGCGTCGGATGCTGCGGACTCTGCCATGTCTGCAACCGCGCAGTCTGCAACCACGCAGCCTGAGCCCGCGCAGTCCGGAACCGTGCAGCCCGAGACCGCGCAGCCTGCAACCGCGCAGTCTGCAACCACGCAGTCTGCAACCACGCAGTCTGCAACCACGCAGTCTGCAACCACGCAGTCCGAAACCGTGCAGCCTGCAACTGCGCAGTCCGAGACCGCGCACTCTGATACCGCACAGCCCGAAACCGCGCAGTAGCCGACATGATGGATGCCCTACATAATCCGACCCCATTGCTCGCACCCATTCAGGCAGAAGCGGGGGCGGGCGCTGAGGCGGCAACCAAGTGGTCTTTCGGTTTTGCCAAACGTCACGGCGTTGTGGCCGTGCCTGATGAGGATTCATCCGGGCTGCGGGTATTGCACCGCGCGGACGTAAGCCTGCTGACGCTGGCGGAGGTGCGTCGTTTCCTGGGCGTGCCGGTGCGTTATGAATGTGTGGACGCAGGCCCTTTTCAACAGGCGCTGACTGCCAGCTATGAAAGCGGTTCTGACACGGCGCTGAAGATTGCCGAAGGTCTGGAGGACGATTTGGACCTGGCCAGCCTGATCAGCGCGATTCCAGAAAAAACAGACCTGCTGGAACAAGAGGATGACGCGCCTGTCATCCGCTTAATTAACGCCTTGCTGACCGAAGCCCTGAAACAAAACGCCTCTGACATTCATATTGAGACCTTTGAGAAATACCTGAGCGTGCGGTTTCGCGTTGACGGCTCGTTGCGGCAGGTGGCGCGGCTGGAACGGGGGTTGACGGCTTTTCTGGTATCGCGCATCAAGGTCATGGCAAAACTGGATATTGCAGAAAAACGCGTGCCCCAGGACGGGCGTATTTCGTTACGTGTCGCGGGTCGGGAAGCGGACATTCGCGTGTCGGTGGTGCCGGCCAGTGAAGGCGAACGCGTGGTATTGCGGTTGCTGGATAAAAAGGCCGAACGTTTTGACCTGGCGTCGCTGGGCATGAATGCCACAGACTTGTCGCTGCTGCGTGAATTGTTGTGCAAGCCACATGGGATTATCCTCGTCACCGGGCCGACCGGTTCGGGCAAAACCACCACCTTGTATGCGGCGCTCAGTTACTTAAACGAGATAGCGCGCAATATCATCACGGTAGAAGACCCTATTGAGTATAATCTTGAGGGCATCAGCCAGATACAGGTGAACCCGAAAACCGGGCTGACGTTTGCGGACGGCCTGCGAGCCATCCTGCGCCAGGACCCTGATGTCATCATGCTGGGCGAGATTCGCGATGCAGACACCGCGGAAATTGCCATCAGGGCCAGTTTGACCGGACACCTGGTGCTGGCCACGCTGCACACCAACAGCGCCATAGGCGCCGTGACGCGCTTGCAGGATATGGGGATTGAATCGTTTTTGCTGTCTTCCACTCTGTTGGGGGTCATTGCTCAGCGTCTGGTCAGGGTGCTGTGCGCGCACTGTAAACAGACCTGTCCCCCGGATGAGGCGCACAGAGTTTTGTCAGGTTTGAGCACAGGTGCAGGCGACATTATTTATCGCGCCGTCGGTTGTGACCACTGTTTGCAGACCGGATATCAGGGCCGCACCGGCATTTTTGAAGTGGTCGCAGTCGATGATACGCTGCGCGGCCTGATTCATGAACAGGCCGGCGAGGCGGATATGCTCAAATATACCCAGCAACGCTTCAGCGCCATTCGTACCAGCGGTATGCAAGCCCTCACTGCCGGCGCCACGAGCCTGGACGAAGTGCTGAGGGTGCTGGAGTAAACCCGCAAGTTTAAGTATCCGGCGTTCATGGCTGCATTTAATTACATCGCGGTGGACGACAGCGGTTCCAGAACGAGAGGCATACTGGAAGCGGACAGCCCGCGCCAGGTGCGGCAGTTGCTGAGACAGCAGCAGCTTACCCCGCTGAGTGTGGCCGCGACCCGGGAGCGGCTGGGGAAAAACCGCATGAACGGATTTTTCACGCAGGTGGGGCTGCGTGACCTGACGTTGCTCTCGCGTTATCTGGCAACCTTGCTGCAAGCGGGCCTGCCGGCTGAGGAAGCGCTGGCGGTGGTGTCACAACAGACCCACAAGGGCAAGATCTGCGACATAGTGCTGGCGTTGCGAGCCCGGGTGTTGGAGGGTCATACCCTGTCGCATGGGCTGGAAGAATATGCTCATATATTTCCGCACGTGTATCGCGCCAGCGTTGCGGCGGGGGAATATGCCGGGCGGCTCGATGAGGTGATGGCGCGACTGGCCGAGCATCTGGAAAAAACGCATGAATTCAGACAGAAGGTCCTGTTGTCATTGCTTTATCCGGCGCTGTTGCTGGTGCTGTCCATTGCCATTATCAGCGCGCTGATGGTGTTTGTGGTGCCGGATGTCATTGCCATATTCATCGACACCGGGCAGGCCTTGCCACTGTTGACTCAGGCGCTTATCGGGCTCAGCGGGTTTATTGGCGAATACGGTTTGCCGGTGTTATTGATGGCGCTGCTGGCCCTTGCGGCCGGTCGCTTCGTGTATCGGATGGCAGCGGTGCAACTGCTGCTGCATCGGCAGCTGTTGCGGTTGCCGCTGGTCGGTCGTTTCAGCCGGGGCGTCAACTGTGCACGTTTTGCGCGCACCTTGAATGTGTTGTTCAACAGTGGCGTGCCGTTGGTTGATGCCATGAAAGTCGCCGCGCAGGTTTCATCCAATCAGTGGCTGCGATTGGAGATTGAGAAAGTGACACAACAGGTGGCTGAGGGCGGCAGTTTGAGCGCGGCCTTGAGACAGTCGGGACATTTCCCACCCGTTATGGTACAGATGATCGCCAGCGGCGAGGCGAGCGGCGAGCTGTCCGGCATGTTGCAACGGGTCGCGCAGGACCAGGAGCGGGAGATCCAAACCCTGGTGCGGGCCGGGGTCGGTCTGCTGGAGCCGCTGATGTTGCTGCTTATGGGCATGACGGTGTTGTTCATTGTGCTTGCCATATTACTGCCGATCATGAACCTGAACCGGCTCGTAGTCTGATGTTGTCGCAGGTACACAGACGCGGGGCGACACGGGTCAGGCACAGGGGATTTACCCTCATTGAGGTGATGATTGTGATTGTGGTCTTAAGCGTGCTGGCGGCGTTGGTGGTGCCCAACATCATGGGGCGCCCTGATGAAGCCCGCATCGCGGCCGCGAAAATAGACTTGCGCAGCATCGCCAATGCCCTGGCATTATACAAACTCGACCACCACACCTACCCCACCACCAACCAGGGGCTGGAAGCATTGGTAAACAAACCGGCGGCGGGTGGCGCCGGCTATGGCGGTTATTTGCAGCAGCTTCCCAAAGACCCCTGGGGCAACGAGTATCTTTACCTCAGTCCCGGCGCGCATGGCCCTTACGACCTGTATTCGCTTGGCGCAGATGCCAGGCAAGGGGGTAGCGGGGTCAGCGCCGATATCACCAGCTGGGAAAAATGAAGAGCGTAAAAATCTCGTGAGGAACCGGGGCGGATAATGAGTGCATTGCACAACTACTCACCCCCTGGTCGTCAATCAGCGCTTGGCTTTACCCTCATTGAGCTGCTGGTTGTCATTGTCATTGTGAGTGTGCTGGCCGGACTTACGGTCATAAGCATTGCTCCGGGCAGCCCGCAGCGCACCCTCAAGCGCGAGGCGCAACGCCTGGAGGCAACGCTGCTGACCGCGGCGGAAAGCGCGTTGCTCGATGGCCTTGAGTACGGACTGCGCGTCACCGGCAAGGCGTATCAGATAGTGAAATTTGACCCCCGGACAGAGCAGTGGATACAGCAGGAGACGCCGGACTTGCGGCCACACCGACTGCCCGAGGCGGTGGAGTTGACGCTGGAAATTGAACAACAGCCGTTCACCCCGCAACAATACACAGACGCCGACACTGAGGCGCGGCTGTATCCGGGCGCCCGCGCGGCAGATGCCGGCGCTGACCCGCATATTCTGTTGCTGTCCAGCGGCGAGGTGACCCCGTTTGATATTTATGTCAGTCTGGACAGTGGGGGCGAGGTCTATCATCTTGCCAGTGATGGGATGCAAGTGGCGCGCTTGGAGAGGCTGCATGACTTTGTGCCGGGCGCGTATTAAACCAGGGGGGTACCCGACCGGCGCCTCCGGCTTTACCCTGCTTGAAGTGCTGGTGGCGTTGGCGGTGTTCATGATCAGTGTCGTGGCGCTGCACCGGCTGGTGTCGCAAAGCGTCAGTCAGACCGATTATCTGGAGCGCAAGGTGGTGGCATTGTGGATTGCGCAGGATACGCTGACCCTGCTCAGGCTTGACGGCGCCTGGCCGGCAGTGGGTCAATCTGTTGCTAACGTACGGCAAATGAACCAGGAATGGTGGGTTGAAACCCGCGTGTCTGAGACCAGCGAGCCGCTGTTGCGACGGGTCGATGTGCGGGTCGGGTCGGGCGCTGAAGAGGCAACCTTATTTGCCTTGCACGGTTTCATCGGCAAGCACTGATGTATGCGGCTTGCAACGCGCCGGCGCAGCGCGGTTTCACACTGTTGGAAGTGCTCATAGCTATCAGTATTTTTGCGATTATCGGGGTGGGCGCACAGCGCGTGTTACACGCGGTCGTCACCGCCGAGACCGTGGCGTCTGCGCATACCTTATCAGTGTTCAAATTACAACGGGCCATGCTGTTGCTCGGCATGGATTTGCAGCAGATTATTGACCGGCCGACCACCGCTGCCGCCGGCAATCCCCCCCAGGCGCTGGTGACAGACCATGACCGTTACCTGCTGACGTTTACCCGGCAGGGCTGGCGCAATCCGCCGTGGTTGCCGCAGAGCAACCTGCGGCAGGTTGCTTACAGCCTGGAGCGGGACACCAATGCAGCCGGCAGCGCCGGCGCCAGCCTGGTGCGCCGTCATTGGTCACCGACCGCGCAGGTGACCGGCAAGTTACCCGCAAGTCAGGCATTACTGGACAACGTCATGGATGTCCGTTTCCGCTTTCTGGACCGCAGCCATAACTGGCATTCCACCTGGCCGTTAAAATTGCGGCAAGGTGCAGCGGCGCCAACAGGTGAGACACCGCCCGGTGTGCCTGTTGCCGTTGAAATTACCATTGAAACGGCAGCCTCGGGCCTGATTAAACGAGTCTTCCAGACCGGCGCGCAATGAAACCGGCAAGACCAGACCTGACGCATGGACAACGTGGCATTGCCCTGATAACGGTATTGCTGATCTTTGTCATGGCTACTGCGATAGCAGGCGACTCGGCGCAGCGTGTGTTCCTGACGACCAGCCGCCTGGAACGACAACTGGTGGAGGCCCAGGCCTGGGAATACGCACTGGCGGGAGAGACCTTCGCCCGACAACTCTTGCATAAGGGTCTTGCCGATGCTGAACCGGTTGTCGAAGAGGGCGACAGGGACAGGGATCGGGGCTGGCTGCTGGTTAATCGGGTTGAGAAATTTGAGCAGGGTGAGCTGAATATCTCCATTTTAGACCTGCAATCGAGGTTTAATATCAATAATCTGGTGGGCGGCGTGAGCGAGGATAAGCAGCGGGCATTGCAGCAATTTACGCGTCTGTTGGACGATCTGACCATCGAGCCGGCCGTGACCCGGACGTTGCTGGATTGGATTGAGGATGTCAGTGCGTCCCCGGAGAGCCGCGCAGGGGACTTGTCGGGGGGGACAGGGCCTGGCTATGGGACGGGAAATCGGCTGCTTGCGCATTTATCCGAATTGTATGAGTTAGAAGGTGTGGATAAGGGCACGCTCATGGCCTTAGCGCCCTATATTACCGCCCTGCCGCCGCCGACAGCCATTAACATGAACACGGCTTCTGACCGGATTTTGCAGGCAATGGCCAGCGCAACAGAAGCCGAGGCGCCTGCAACTGAAGGACGCGCGCCGGCGGATGACCCCGCGGATGACCCCGCCAACGCCGAACGTGGCGCCGGCTGTATGGCCGCAGAGAGTTGTTATTTTATGGTTTTTGTAAAATCTGTGTTTGCCGATCAAAGCCTCTCCCTGCGCACGGTCTTTTACCGCAGCGCCGAAACGAATCAGGTGCGTATGCTTTCTCGCGACCGCGGCGCCGACTTTTTATTCCGGTGGGGCGACGCCCGGGATGAGGCGCAGTCATGAACCGCCTGTTTATACGGCTTCATTCGCCGGGACCCGATGACTTGGTTCTGGAAGCTGAGCAACGTGTGGATTGGGCCGTGCTGAGCCCCGCCGGGGATAAACTCGACGCTGGCTTCGGCGCCGCGCTGGGGCAAATGGATATAGCCGGGGTCGCAACAAGGGATACGGAAACTGTGCTCATCGCGCCGGGCGAGGATATCCTGTTCCGCAATCTGACGGTTCCCGCTGCGCAAAAACGCTATCTTAAAGAGATAGCGCCGTATCTTATGGAAGAGGTAATCGCCGACCCGTTGGAAGCCATGCACATCGTCCATGGCAAGGAGCATGAGGGGAAATACCCCGTTATGGCAGTGCGTCACAGCTGCATTCGCGCCTGGTTGGCGCGCCTGCGCCAACATGACATTGCGCCCGACTGCATGGTGGCGGATACTTATGTTATGTCATTATTTCCGGGCAACGCGCGCATTTTGTTTGATGCGAGCTACGCTATCATCAGCGCGGAGACGATTGCGTTGAGAGCGGATACGAGTAATGTCACGTTGCTCTTGAACAGTTACCTGAACGGGCAGGGCAATGGCGCCGCGCCGGTCAGCAGTATCACACTGCTCGCCACGGCCGCGGCCCGCGGCGATGCCAGGACCGACGCAGAGATAGCAGATGCCACGAAGTACTTGGAAACAAGAGGTATTGACAGTACGGTGGAGCAGATTGACAACAGCTTTGACTATCTCTGTCAGCGCCTCAATGCGATCTTCAAGGCGGGGCAGGGCGGTCAGCTTGCCAATCTGATAGGCGCGCCCTACCAGGGCCATAGCGCCAGACAACAACGTTTTAACTGGCGGGTGCCGGCGCTGGTCCTGTTGCTCTGTATGGGTTTGAAAGTAGTGACTGATAGCGCTACGGGACTCTATCTGCAACGCCAGGTTGCGCAGACCGAGCAACAGGTCAACAGTCTGTACAGTTCCCTGTTTCCGCAGGACAGCAAAATCGTCAATGTAAAGGTACAGATGGAAAATCACCTGAAACAGCGCGCGGCCTTGGACACACGGGTGGGGTTCATCACCTTGCTCGGCATTATCAGCACGCAACTCGCAATGATAGGGCAGCCGGCGCAGATACAGATTGAAAACCTGCGTTATGACGGCCAGCAAAATACGCTGTGGCTCGATGTGCAGGTCAAGGATATTCAACTCCTCGACCAGCTCAAGCAGGCTCTGACCGGCCAGGTCGAGGAGGTAAAAATTTTATCGGTGAGTGATGAACAACAATGGATAAACGGACGCTTTCGTATTACCAGCAGGTAACACTCGCTATGTTCAGGCAGCGCTACAGACAACTGTTTGCGACCTTCAAGCAACTGCCGTCTCGCCGCCGCCGGCTGCTGGCGGGCGCCGTGCTGTTGCCGGCCATGCTGGGTTTTATCTTTGGCCTGCTGCTGCCGGCGCACCGCTTTGCCGACACCACAGCCCTGGAGTTTCGTGAAATACAAGCCTTGTTCACCTGGATGCAAGCTAACGCAAGCAAGGTCGAGGGCGCAGACCGGTCAGCCCCGGTGGCGGCAACGGCGACGGCAGACACGATCCTCTCAACCCTTGCCGACAGCGCGCAAAGCCAGGGCCTCAGCTTCAAACGCTTTGTGCCTCAGGAAAACGCCGAGCTGCGCGTGTGGCTGGAAGATGTGTCTTTTGACAAGCTCATCTTGTGGCTTGACAGCCTGCGCCGCACGCACAATATTCGCGTCCGGCAGATCACTGTTTCCAGACAAAACCTGCCGGGGCTGGTTAACGCCGTTATCGTATTTGCGCCGGTATGATATGATACAACCGGTGCACAGGTGTCTTTTTGGGCATTGTTGAAAGTTGCCATAAAACCTTTGATTTTTCACCGCGAGAGTAAGTAAGAATGAGTGACATAACTGA
>JAPORZ010000062.1 GCA_026709915.1 Gammaproteobacteria bacterium | reverse complement strand
CCGGGTAATGCTACGCTTACGCAAATGCTTCGAAGAACTGCTGACCATTAGCAGCGCCATGCCCGCCTCCGCAGGAGTCCCGGTAACCTCTGAAAATGCCCTCTGTGGCATGTTTAGAAGCGCCCGCGCGCGCAAGACCGGCGCCGGATAAGGCTGTTGGCGCCAAACTTTGCCGACGAGTGGGCCGCCAACGAGGCGCGGCTGGCCCGCGAAGGTAGTTCCCTGGGAGAGCTGCTGGCGCGGCTGCAAGGCTTTTTTTCCTCACTGGCACTGGCGCCTCAGGAATGGGAGGGGCTGCTGGAATGCGCACACACCTTGCCCCCGACGCTGGCAGGGTTTCCGCTCTGGGTGGGTTTTCCCATCGACGCGTCACCGCCGGGCGCGTTACTGGATGTATCGCTGTTGGGCGGCACCCGCGCGGCAGCGTTCTTCGAGGACCAGGCCGGGTGCGCCGATAACGGCCCAGCGCCGGCGCGTATCGCCGCCTTGCTGGGCAAGACCGGGGTAGCTGGCTCCCCGCTGCAACGCATCGTGGGCAATCGGTTATTGCTGGAGTATCAGGCCAATGCGCCGCAACGGGCGTTGAGCGACCCTGGTTTCCTGCTCTACCCCGTGCGTCCGACACTGGCCGGCGCGCCCTGCGCGCAACGGCTTGAAGACTTTCAGGTGGCGCTCAACGCAGTCGCCGGCGCCATGCACCGGGACCCGGATGAGGCCGGCGCACATCACGCCACGCGCGCCTACCTGGCGCTGGAGCCGGACACGCGCATTGGCGCCATTGGCGTGCCACCGGCGAATGGGCGGTTGCTGCGCCTGTCGATGCTGGGCTTTACCGATACGCGCGCCGTCGCGACGTTGCTCGAACGCGTCGGTTGGCCCGGGCCACACGCCGCCGTCGTGGCCGTGCTGGAGCGGCTGGCGACACGCGGCGCCCTGGCGCAGTTGCAACTGGGGCTGCGCCTTGACCTCAGCGCTACGGGTCTGGAGCCAACACTGGAGTTACAGGTGTTTTCCGCGAATACCATTTACGATGACACCGGCTGGTTCAAGGATCAGACCTGTTGGACCGCGCTCATCGACGCCCTGCGCGCACAACGCCTCGCCGTTCCCGAAAAACTGTCGGGCCTGACGTCATGGTCGTCTGCCCGGGCGCAGACACTAATGGGGCGGTCAGGCCTGTTTCTGCTCCTGCGGCGTATTCACCACTTCGCAATAGCGTTCAACGCCGCCGGCGACAGGCAGGTTAACGCGCATGTATTTCTGTTGATGACCCGCTGGCCGGGCGGCTAGTACTCTTTTCAGGCGGTATTTTCAGAACTGCGCCGCAGTTTCAGCAGCGGCGTCGAGGCCGCTGCGCAAGGCGCCGTTCACAGAGGGAACCGCCATATAATCGCCGGCGAGACACAGGCGCTTGACGCCCCCGTAGCCATCCTGGCGCAAGCGTTGCAGCGCGGTCATGGTGCCGCCGGGGAGCAGGCACATAGCCTCCGGCCAGCGCTGCACGCAGCTGAACAACGGCGTCCGGGACATGTCCGGCAGGTATCTGATGACCTCCGCCAGCGCCTGCGCGCGCACTTGTTCATCTTTCAGTGCGAACAGCTGCTGCGCCGGGGCGCCGATCACCAGCGCGTCAATGAGCGTTTTTCCCTCCGGCGCGGTCTCAGGGGCCAGCAGCGACGGGTTGCTCAGGCCGGTAAGAAACGTTCCGGTCTGCTGCGGGAAGCCCACCGCGTACCAATCTCGCGGCAACGGGCTGGAGTTGACTGCAAAGAATACCCGACAGCATTTGGAATAGGTGACGCGTCGCAGGGTGTCGCGCACGGCAGGCGGCAGGTCGGGGGTAATACTGAGCGCCACACTCGCAGTGGTGGCGCAAATAACGGCATCGGCCTTGACCAGGCCGGCATCCGTGATGACACCTTGCGCGACTCCGTGTTCGAGCACGATGCGCCGCACCGGCGTGGACAACCTGAGGTCGGCGCCGCAGGCCCGCGCCAGGGCCTCGACGAAGGCGCCGGCGCCACCATTGGGGAGGCAGGGCCAGGCCACGCCATTGAGGCCATTGTGCCAAAGCGTGGCCATGGCATACGCGGCGCCGATCTGCTGCGGGTCGGCAAAAGTGTAGCCGCTCAGTCCCGGCCCGAACAGCCAGTCCAGGGCTTCGGCGCCGATCTTCGTGGCAAACAGCTCGGCGGCGCTTTCATCAGTATCAAGCTTGAGCAACTGTGCAGGGTCGTCAAAGCTCAAATGGTCTTGTTGCGCGTGCAGTAGCCGGGCAAATTTGAAAACCTGCCAGAGGCCCCTGGACGACAACAGTTGTAACGACAGCATTGTGCGCGCGGTTTTCCGCAGGCTGGCGAGGTCGTTGCCACCGTACAGACCGTGCAAGCGACCCTGGCGGTATATACCGCTGTGTATCGGTACCGGTGTGCGCCGTAGCGGTATGCCCAGCTGCTGTGCCAGCCGGCGGGTGGTGGCGTAGGTTTCCAGGAACAGATTGGCGCCAAGGTCGATGCGGAACCCGTCCCGGGCCTGTTGCACAACCCTGCCACCGAGGCGCGGCGTCGCTTCCAACACCTGCACCTCGAAGCCGTCCCGGCTGAGCGTATAGGCAGCCGCCAGCCCGGCCAGCCCGGCGCCGACCACGAGGACTTTGCGGTCACCTGCCATGGCGCGCCGCTTACTGTGCAGCCCGTGCGCTGAAAGCCATAAACGTCCGGTACAGCAAGGGGATAACAAACAAGGTCAACAACGTGGAAAACATCAGCCCCCAGACGATGGCGGTGGCCACGGGACCCCAGACCACCGATTCCCCGGCCAGCCCGATGGCCAGGGAGAGCAGCCCGGCGATGGTGGTCATGGAGGTGATAATGATGGGGATCACCCGGCGTCTGGCGGCATACACCGTGGCATGCAGCAGGCTCATGCCGCCGGCCAGGCGCATATTGGCGGCGGAGATCAGCACGATGGCGGCATTCACTGAAATACCGACCAGGGCCACCACCCCGTAGATAGTAAACAGGCTCAGGGGGTTGCCGGTGACCAGCAGACCCAGGGCCACGCCGGTGAAGGTCAGCGGCACCGTCGCCAGCACCATGAAGGGCTGGAAATAGCTGCGGAATTGCGTCCCCAGGATGATATAGATGATGCCCATACCCAGCAGCATCAGCAACCAGATGGAGTCGAGGCTCTCCTGAATGTCATCCAGTTCACCGGTCTGGTCCAGGGTGATCTGGGGATACCGGCCTTGCAGGGTACGCCACTTTTCGGTAATGAGGTTGTTGGCCTCTATGGTGTTGATTTGGTCCCGATCGATATCGGCCTCGATGGTAATGGCCCGACGGAAGTTATAATGCCGGATATTCTGACGCCCGATTTCGGAGTCGACGACCAGCAGCTCATCCAAGGCGACGGAACGGCCGTCCGGCAGGGACAGCGTCTGGCGCATCAGGTTGTCGATGTTGATATGGCTGTCCTGCTTTGCCAGCAACCGCACTTTTACCTCCTCGCCCTGATCCTGGAAGTCAGTGACAATCTCCCCGTCCACATAGGCCCGCAGGGCCGGCCCGATCACGCCAGGATTGAGCCCGGCGCGCTGTATCGCCTCGCCGTCCAGGCGCAACACCAGTTCCGGGTTGCCGGGGCGGTAGTCGGTAGTGATATTTTTATACACCCCCTGCTGTTCAAGAAAATCCCGCAGGTCGTTGGTGGCCCGGAGCATGGTCGGGTAGTCGCTGCCCAGTATTTTGGCGATGACGGCGCGGCTCGCCGGCGGGCCGCCCTGCAATTCCAGGACCGACATGTCAACCGGCCCTGGTAGGCCCTGTACCCGCTGCAATACCGCGTCGGCAATAACCGAGACCTTACGACCCGCGGCGCCCTGCGGGTGCAGGCTGAACAGGATCTGGCCCCTGGCGTCGCCAAACAACGGCTCGGTCTCTGTGAGCTGGTACCCGGCAACGCTGACCGCAGCGCGCAGCTCCCCCGGCAGGAATTCTTTCCGGGCCTGTTGCTCCAGACCGAGCAAGGCGTGATCGGTCTGCTGCAGGGTCGTGCCCTGCGGCATTTCCACATTCAGGTAGAACAGCCGTTCGGAGTCGAACTCAAAGAAATTAAAGCGGATCAAGCCGGAGGCCAGGGTGCCCGCAGCCAGCGTCACAGCCAGGATAATGCAGGCCACAGTGATGAACGGGTGGCGCAGGGATGTCACCAGAGCGCGGGTATAGCGCAAACGCAACGAGTAATTGAGCGCTTCCCTTTTTCTGCCGACCGGCCCGGCCTTGCTGAAGTTGACCTTGGAGGCCAGCACGTGCGCCGGCAAAATCCAGTACGCTTCGAGCAGGCTGATAAGCAGGGCGATGGTGACCACCAGCGGGATGACTTTCATGAACTCTCCTAAGATGCCCGGCAACAACACCAACGGCAGGAACGCAGCAATGGTGGTCAGCACCGAACTGGTGACCGGGGCGAAGACTTCCCGAAAGGAGGCGACCACCGCAGCCATAGCCTGCGCGCCGCGCTGCAAGCGGTAGTAAATGGCCTCCACCACGACCACGGCGTCATCGACAATCATGCCCAGTACGATCACCACGCCGAGCAGCACGGAATTGTTCAGGGTAAAACCGGTGGCGTTCAACACCAGGAAGGTGCCGCACAGGGTAAAAGGAATGCCGATGGTAGTCAGCAGGGCAATGCGCGTGCCCAGGAACAGCAAGGTCACCAGCAACACCAGAAACAGGCCGACCAGGGCATTGGACTGCATAATGCTGATCGCTTCACGGGTACTGACGGTCTGGTCGTCGGCCAGGGTCAGTGCAACGCCGGTCGTGTCCTTGAAACGGTTGCGCGCGTCAAGGTACTCATTTAAGGTATCCACCAGTTCCAGCACGTTGGCGTCCGCGGTCTTGGTAATCGACAGCAGCATGGCCGGTTTGCCGTTGTGCCTGACCATTTCTCCCGGCTCCTCCCGGGTGCGCACCAGTTGCGCCACACTGCCCAGCGGCACTACGCCGGCCGCAGTGACGATCGGAACGTCCTTGAGCGCGGCAAGATCGGCGCTGGCGCCCTGCAAACGCACCACCCATTTACCGTCCCCGGTTTCCAGGTCACCGGCGGACACATCCTGGAAATAAGTGCGCAGGGTATCGGCAAGATCTGCCGGGGTCAGGCCCAACCCTTCCAGGCGCTCGGGGAAAAATGCCACTTGCAACTCCGGATCAGTCATACCGGTGTCATCCACCCGGTCCACGCCCTTGATACGCTCCAGATCTTTTTTGACGAACTGAGTCTGGCGCCTGAGATTTTCATCGTCACCGGCGCTGGTGACTACCACCATGGCGCTGGGGAAGGCGTTGGATGTACTTAGCTCGAACACCATCAGGACTTCTGCGCCTTCCGGAAATTCATCGACCTCGGTGTTCTGCACCTCCCGGCGCAGGTCGATCATGTGCTTGTCAAACACATCCGGCTCGATCTGCTGGAAACGCACCAACACCATGGAGATGCCATCGCGGCTGGTGCTGTTCACAAACTTGATATCCTTGACGCTGCGGCGCAGGGCGTCTTCTAAGGGGTCGGTGACGCGCTTTTCGACATCAATGGCGGCGGCGCCCGGGAATAATGTGACCACGTTCACCCAGTTGAAGTTGAGCTCCGGGTCCTTGGCCCTGGGCATTTGCTGGTACGCGACAATGCCCAGCGCGATCGCCAGACCGAAGGTCAGGTTGGCAAGGACATGGTTGGCTAAAAACCGCTCGAAAAACTTCATTGCCGGTCGTGCGGGAGGAGTTGTTGCCCGTCTTGTAAACTGTGGTGTCCTGCTGTCACCACCACCGTGTCCGGCGTCAGGTCCACCGGCGTATTGCGGCCTTGTTGGGCATCGGCCAGGGCGTGGAACCGCGCCGTGCCGTTATCGTTGAGAAAGATGCCAAACGCGGTGTCGCGGCGCACCAGCAACCGGGCCGATAGGTGCGGCCGGTAGTCGCGCCAGATCAGCTTGCCGGCGGCGCCCGGCAAGGCCGGCTCCCGGTCGAACAGCAGCCGTACTTCGCGGTTGCGGGTTTGCGTGTTCACTGTCGGCGTCAGCGCGCGCACGGTCAACGCGTAACGGCCGCTACTGTCTTCAAAATAGACCTGTTCGGACTGCTTGAGTGTATCGATGTCCCCCACTGACACCTGGGCCGAAATCTCCAATCTTTCGATATCGATGATATGCACCAACTCGGTGCCGAAGTCGGCAAATTCGCCGACCGCGGCCAGGCGGCCGGTGACCACGGCCCGGTACGGGCTGTTAACGGCGCAGCGGGAAAGGTCCACCCGGGCAGCCTCCAGTTGCGCCAGGGCGCCGCGTTGTTGTGCCTGCAGCACGGCCAGATCGGCCTCGCGCTGGTCCAGCAACTCCGCCGAGGCCGTCTGTTGTCGTTCCAGCTTGCGCGTGCGTTCCAGGCGTCGCGCAGCCAGCCGGATACGGGCCGTTAGCGCGGCCAGGTCGGCCTTGACCCGCTGTTCGGCGATACGGTAGTCGGTGCAATCCAGCCGCGCCAGCACGCTGCCGGCTTCGACCACCTCGCCGACCTTGACCGGGATCTCGACAATACGCGCCTTGAGTTGTGCGGCCACAGCCGCGTCATTGAGGCTCACCACAGTCGCCGGCGCCGATTGCCAGGGATAGCGCGCAAGGTCCTTGACCGGCGCGGTCTGCACGGCCACGGCCTCCTGTGCAGCCGGCATCAAGGGAGAAACGAGCAGCAAGACCGACAACAAGGTCGGGGCCGACGCCCTGATTAAGCCCATGGATGTTTACTCCTGTCCCTGTATGGGGTGGTCAACCGGCGGTTGATTATAGCAAGTCCTTGACCGGCACGGCTGCATCGGCCAGCCGTGTTTTATCCACTGGTTTGTGCAGCGGGATCAGTTTCTTGCTGAACATGAACTCCTGCGGCTTGTTCACTGCGTCAACGGCAATGACCTTACCTTCCCGCAGGTAGAATGCGGCAAAACTACGACTCTCACCCGGGTCGCCGCGGGTAATGATCTCATCGTAGCCCTGGGACAGGCCGGCGATCTGCAACATCAGGTCGTACTGGTCCGACCAGAACCAGGGCACGGCGTTATAACTGACCTCCTTGCCGCAGGCTGCGCCGGCGGCGACCCGTGCCTGGTCGGTGGCGTTCTGCACCGATTCCAGCCGCACCCAGCGGTTATGGATCGGGTTGTAGTGATAAGTGCAATCCCCGGCGGCGTAAATATCCGGGTCTGTGGTCTGCGCCCGGGCATCGACCACGATGCCGTTGTCGATTTTCAGCCCTGCCGCCTCAGCCAGCGCCGTATTCGGCATTATGCCGACACCAATGATGACCAGGTCGGCCGGGAACTCGCTACCGTCGCGACACTGTACCTTAGCGACCTTGCCGTTGCCTTTGCAACCGGTCACGCCGACGCCGCAACGGATAGTGACTCCTTGTTCGGTATGGATGCGAGTAAAAAATTCCGACATGACGGGCGCAGTAACCCGTTGCAACACCCGCTCCATCATCTCCAGCACCGTCACCTGCATCCCTTTTTTGTTCAGCACCGCCGCCGTCTCCAGGCCGATGTAACCGCCGCCCACAATGACGGCCTTTGCGCCCGCTTCGATATACGGCTGTATGCGTGCCACATCGTTGAGGTCGCGCAGGTAAAACACGCCGTCCAGATCCGCCCCCGGCAGGTTTACCCGCCTGACTTTTGAGCCCACGGTCAAGGCCAGCTTGCTATACGGCAGGGTGTCGTCGTTGCTCAGTCGCACCGTCTTCCCGCTCCGGTCGATGGCATCTACCGTGGTGTCAAGAATAAATTCAACCTCCGCCTTCTCGTACACCGTGGCCGGCCGGATGAGTATTTCATCTAAGGTCTTGGCGCCAGCCAGATAATCCTTGGACAGCGGCGGACGATGGTAAGGGATGGACGCCTCAGCACCCACCACCACGATCCGCCCCTGCCACCCCTGCTGCCGCAAAGACGGCGCCAACATGGCCGCAGCATGACTGGCGCCGACGATGATGAAGGTTTCACTCATTTGATCATTCTGCCACAGAACACAGGGTTTTGGATCGCAAGCTATGAATTTATTCGTTGTTGGCGTAGTATGGAACGTGCAGTGACGATATGGATGTATTTACTTTGAGGAATTCTTCATTTTCTATCAGGCAAATTAATAGTCGTGCGTCATGTCTGACCAGTTCCAAAGGTTACGTCAACAACTGAGCAATGCCTCAAACGAAGAAGAGGTGCGGCTGGCGTGGGTGCGGTCCTTGGAGTCGACTCTTGGCATCACGTTTAACGCTGAGCGTGGAAAGCGTGACTTGAGCTACAACAATGTCGTTATTGAGTTCAAGGGGCCAGGAAAATTCAACGGTAAAACTACGAGCCCCGCATTCTGGGAAGCTTTGCATGAGCGCCTGTTGCCCTACATCCTTCGGACGGCTGAACAAGAGAACGCTGATGCGAGCGATTACATTGGCATCGCTATAGACGACAGCCACTTGGCGTTTGCCCAGGTCATTGACAGAGATATTACCTGCCACAACTTGCTCCCTGTTACGGCAAGAACTTTCGAGATGGTCATCCAGGCCTGTCGCGCCTGTCACCGGCGAGCGGTCACTGCACGCAATCTTATTGAGGATTTCGGCCATGAGTCCGCATACGGAACAGCCTTGATGCGGGCGTTGGCCGGCGCCCTTGCTGACGCCGAAAATTTTCGAAGCGGTAAAAAGATTCTTATGCTGTTCGAAGAATGGCGGACATTTTATGGTCAAGTCGCTGACCTGTCCAAAGAGCAACTCAAAGGGATCAACGGTACGCTACGTTTTGCGCGCGCAAATAATACTACAGAAGTGCCCGCCAGACTGTTCGTGGTGCATACCTTTAACTCTCTTCTGACCAAGTTGCTGGCAGCGGAGATTGTGGCTGCCCACGGATTAGCGTCCGGCAGAGCTTTCGCCGGAGACATTCTTGCGCTGGAAGAGGACACGGAACTTCTGCGAAAGCTGCGCGCAGACATTGAAAAAGGAGGATTTTTCGAGGCCACCGGCCTGTGCAGTTTTGTGGAAGAAGAAATATTCAGTTGGTATCTTGATGCGACTGACCATAAGGACCACCGTTCCTCAATAGTTACAGCAATAAGGGATATTCTTGCGGGGTTATCGCTCTACCGCACAGACAAGTTGGATCATTGCCGCGATGTCCTGCGCGATTTTTACCAGGACCTCGTACCGGAGCTCCTGCGCAAAACGCTGGGAGAGTTTTATACACCCGACTGGTTGGTAGAGTTCACGGCTGAACAAGCCGGTGTAAACGATTGGATTGGGACGCGAGCAATTGACCCCACCTGTGGCTCTGGTTCGTTTCTGGTTGAGATGATCCGTCGAAAACGCGTGGCGGCGGCTGCGCGCAAGATGCCTGCCGCGAGTACCTTGCGCATGATCATGGAATCTATTTGCGGCTTTGATCTTAATCCACTGGCTGTGCAAGCCGCGCGCACCAACTTCCTCATAGCTATAGCAGACTTGTTGCAGGAGGCGCCGGGGCAACAAATTGAAATTCCAGTTCTGCTTGCGGATGCAGTTTACTCGCCGGCACGGCTTCCAGGCCCCGAAGAAGGTCTGGTCGAATATCAAATCGGCAGCCAGATCGCCAATCTCAGGATTTTGCTTCCGGCCAAACTTGCCTTCGACCGGCTGACTCTCGATCAAGTCTTTGAGGTTATGGGCAAATTGGTCGAAGAAGATGCCGACTACGAAGGCTGTGAGGCGGCGCTTGAGAAACGCGAGGTTCTCACTCGACGTCATCTTGATGATTGGCGCGACCCCCTGAAAAGCACATATAATCAGGTGCTGAACCTGCATCGCCAGAGATGGAATGGTATCTGGTTTCGGATGGTACGCAATTTCTTCCGGTCTGCAACGGCGGGCAAATTTGACGTGATCATTGGCAACCCACCCTGGGTTCGCTGGTCGAAGCTCCCGGACACATACCGCGACCGCGCAAAACCGACCTGCGAGCAATATGATATTTTCTCAGAGACACCCCATCACGGAGGTAATGAACTCGACATCTCCGGCATAATTACGTACACCACTGCCGACAAGTGGTTGAAGCCAGGCGGCACGCTTGCCTTTGTTATTACCCAGACCCATTTTCAAAGCCCATCTTCACAGGGTTTTCGCCGTTTTCGGATCGACCCTGACTACTACCTTTCTCCCTCGACCGTTGACGACATGAAAGCGCTCAAGCCGTTCCCCGAGGCCGCAAACAAAACGAGTATCGCCGTTTTCAACAAGCAAACCGAACCGCCCGGTTACCCTGTTCCTTATCGAATATGGACTGCTGCAAGAGGCAAGACAAGAACCATCCCGCCGACCCTCGGTCTGGCAGATGTGATGGACAGGGTTGCGATTCAGGATTGCGAAGCAAATCCTGTGGGGACTGAAGGTTCTCCGTGGGCAGTCTTGCCCCCCGGACGTTTCGCCGATGTTTCCAGGATCAGTGGTCGCTCTACCTTGGTTCAGGGACGAAAAGGCATCACCGCTGACCTGAACGCTGTTTATTTTGTGTCCGTGGAGGCGAGCAACGAAACAACCGGCCTCGTGCGGGTCGCTACGCGTCCGGAGGCCGGTCGGACCAACGTTGGCGCGGCACGCTCTTTCTGGCTGGAGCCTGACCTGCTCTATCCGCTTCTTAAAGGCGCGTCTGATTTTGAAATCTGCTACCTGCGCCCGCGCCATGATCTGTTCACATTCGTTCCAAATGACGGCATCACACAGGAGACGCACGAAAAAGCCAGACACCGCATGGACACGTCTTTTCCCAAAACAAAGAACTATTTCAAGACTTATGAGCGTTGGCTTCGCAGCAGGTCCACTTGGAGCAAGCGCATGCCAGACGCGCCATTTTATGCTATC
>JAPORZ010000096.1 GCA_026709915.1 Gammaproteobacteria bacterium | reverse complement strand
CGGATTCTGGTTCATCGTGAACACCGATTCCGGTTTGACCCGGAAAGTGTTCACGAGCAACCGGAATCAGTGTTCACGTTCGCCGGAATACGCATTTCACGGAAACGGCCGGCGCGCCAGCCGGGTGTCCATGAGCCTGCTTCCCGGCCGGACAGGGCAGTCCGGGCATATAGCGCGGGAAGGAAGACAAGGCCGAGGCGAGTAGCGGGTGCGAAAGTCTCGGCGCCAAGTTCTGATTTTAACGGTTATTTATGGCTGAATACGGCGCTTTCACCGAGAGAAGAGAAATTGACATCAAGGTGTCTTCAGATTAGAGTCTCCTCATCATGATCATCACAGATATACACAAGGCGGTACGCATCATCACTGGTTCCGGCTTATCGGACCAGTGGCCGATTGGGTTCCCGGGCTTTCGAGAGCGGGGTCAGGACAATGCCTGATAACGTTTTGCGCGTTGGGAACAGTGTGGAACGAACTCTGACGAATGAGGTAAAGATGATGGAAACACTGAGTTACTCAACTTTTCGGAGCCAGTTAGCTGGTATTCTGGATAAGGTCAATGACGACCATGAGCCAGTATTGATAACACGACAGGATGGCAAGCCTGCTGTGGTCTTGAGTCTGGAAGATTTCCGGTCTTATGAAGAAACCGCCTACCTGATGGCAAGCCCGGAAAATGCCAAGCGTTTGCATGAGGCAATCACAGCCGTAAGGGACGGGAAAACGGTGCGTCATGAACTGATGGAAGAATGATCTTATCCTGGGCAGAACAAGCCTGGGAAGATTATCTTTATTGGCAGTCAGCCGACAAAAAGCTGCTCAAGCGCGTCAATGCCCTGCTCAAAGATATTCAGCGCCAGCCTTTCGCCGGACTTGGCAACCCGGAGCCATTAAGACATAACTGGTCAGGATACTGGTCGCGCCGCATCGACCGCACACACCGCTTGGTTTATCAGGTGACGGATGAAGCAATAATCATTGTGCAGTGCCGTTATCATTATTGAGCCATCCGGTTTGGTTTCATTATTCCCGGAGATTGTAGCGCCCGTCGTCTTTCGTCATCACCGGAAACCAGAACATGCAAGTCATTCACTATGACTACGTGTTTATCTTTAGGGCGCCTTTAAAAATTAGAGGTGGCCAATACGGCAACAACAATCTTGGCTTGCGTTTGGCCCGGTCCGCCCGCTGTCCGGAGCTCAGGAGAAATGGTGCCGAGGAAAGGACTTGAACCTTCACGGGGTTACCCCCACTAGCACCTGAAGCTAGCGCGTCTACCAATTCCGCCACCTCGGCAGGGTGGTGCTTGTTGCAGGGAATGTTAAGGCCAACTCTAAAAATTAGAGGTTCCCTTATGACCTGCAAGCAATACTGGTGTAGAATCAGATTTTTGAAGATGACGGACTTTACCGCCAGCGGCGAGGACTGTCAATGGATATTATATGGGAAAGAAAAAAAGTAGCGAGAAGTATCTGGTCTCAATCCCCGAGCGAGCTGAGATCTTAGAGTTTTTACAACGCTCGGGCATGCCGTTGCAACTCGTGGACATCGCCCAGGCGCTTGCTGTGAACAGCTCATCAGAGCGCGCGGCATTGAGTAAACGTCTCAAGGCCATGTTGCGCGACGGGCAGTTGATCCGCAATCGGCGCGAGGGTTACGGCCTGCTGGACAAGATGGACCTGGTGGCCGGGCGCGTCATCGGCCATGCCGATGGCTACGGTTTCTTCCGCCCGGACCAAGGCGGTGATGACCTGTTCCTGCCCATGCAGCAGATGCGCGGCGTGTTGCACGGCGATCACGTAGTGGTGCGCTACGGCGGCTATGACCGGCGCAATCGGCGCGAGGCGGTCATCGTGGAGGTGCTGGAACACGTCAACCATAAGGTCGTGGGGCGCTTTTACAAGGAAGGCGGCGTCGCCTTTGTCGTCCCCGACAACAAACACCTGCACCAGGACATTCTGGTGTCGCCGCAGCGACGCAAAAAGGCCAAATCCGGTCAATTTGTCGTGGTTGAGATTACGCATCAACCCGATAAGCATACCCAACCGCAGGGCAAGGTCATCGAGGTGCTGGGCCATGCCGGTTCCGTTGACATGGCCACGGAAATTGCCCTGCGCGCCTATCAAATTCCTCACCAGTGGCCGGACGAGGTCACTGCGGAACTGGCGGCGCTGAAGGGGAAACCGGCGCGTAAGGGGCGGCAAAACCTGCGCAATCTGCCGTTGGTCACCATAGACGGCGAGGACGCGCGGGACTTTGACGACGCCGTCTATTGTGAAAAGCAGGCGCGCCAATGGCGCCTGGTAGTCGCCATCGCCGATGTATCGCACTACGTAAAACCCGGCACGGCCCTGGACCGGGTCGCCCATGAACGGGGCAACTCGGTCTATTTCCCCAACCGCGTCGTGCCCATGTTGCCGGAGCTGCTCTCCAACGACCTGTGCTCGCTCAAGCCGAATACCGAGCGGTTGGCCATGGTCTGCGATATGCGTATCGGCAAGGCCGGGCACATCAAAAAATATTACCTGTACCCGGCTGTCATCCGCTCCCGGGCCAGGCTCACCTACAATCAGGTCAGCGCCATCCTGGACGGCAACGCCGGCGCCGATAACGATACTGCCGGAAACCATGCCGCCCTTGCCCCCCACCTCAGAGACCTGCACGAGTTATTCCGCATCATGCGCGCACACCGGCAAGAGCAAGGGCTGCTGGACTTTTCCTCCAGTGAGATCAGGATGTATTTTGATGAGCAGGGCAACGTCAGCGATATCCGTGCGCTGGAGCGCAATGATGCCCACAAGATCATCGAGGAATTCATGCTCGCAGCCAATGTCTCGGTGGCGCAGTTTTTGCTGGAGCAGAAGGTCCCTTGCGTGTTCCGTAATCACGGCGCGCCCAACCAGGAAAAGCTCAACGATCTGGGCCGCTTCCTGGCTGATTTCAATCTGGAACTGGGTGGCGGCCTGGACCCCACCGCTAAGGATTACGCCGACTTGTTAGCGCTGGTCGCTACCCGGGAAGATCGACATCTGATCGAGACGGTATTGTTGCGCAGTATGCCGTTGGCCGTGTACGAAGGCAGAAACCTGGGCCATTTCGGTCTGGCGTTCGAGCACTACACGCATTTTACCTCGCCGATTCGACGTTACCCCGACCTGCTGGTGCACCGCGCGCTGCGCCACCTCCTGGAAAATGCAGACTACGGCTACAACAACAGCGACGCACACCAGCTCGGCGCGCATTTTTCCATGACTGAGCGCCGCGCCGAGGAGGCGGTACGCGACGTCATCGCCCGCATGAAGTGCGAGTTTATGCAGGACAAGACCGGCGGCGTTTATGATGGCATTATCTCCGGCGTCACCGGTTTCGGCCTGTTTGTGGAACTTGACGATATTTACGCCGAGGGTCTGATACACATCTCCGCGCTACCCACCGACTACTATCACTTTGACCCCATTGCCCATGCGCTGACAGGGGAGCGTTCGGGGCGGAAATTCTTCCTGGGAGACCGGATCAGGATCAGTGTGTTGAGCGTCAATGTGGATGAGAAAAAAATCGACTTTGAATACGTTGAGGGTGCCTCTAAAAATTAGCGGTTCTCTTGAGTGATGTCCGCAAAAAATGTTGAGTTCATTTGTGGCTACCACGCCGTTTGGCATTTACTGGCGCGGCGTCCCCATGACGTATTAGAGGTTTATACCGCAACCGGCATCAGACAATCGGAAAAACTGGATACCCTGCTCAGCGCCTGCGCAGGTCAGGGTATTGCCGTACAACCAATTGCCAGGGGGAAACTTGACCGCCTGACCGGTGTTGATAACCATCGCGGCGTCGCGGCAAAATGCCGTCAGCAGCATCGGCAACCAGACCTGACCCTGCAGCAACTGTGCGTCAGCCTGACGCAGCGTCCCGCGCTCATCCTGGCGCTGGATCGGATATTGGACCCGCATAACCTCGGCGCCTGCATCAGGAGCGCAGATGCCGCCGGCGCGGCTGCTGTCATCCTGCCCAAAGACCATAGCGCACCGCTGAACGCCACCGTGCGTAAAGTAGCCAGTGGCGCTGCCGAGAGTGTCAATCTCATCACGGTCACCAACCTGGCGCGCAGCCTGCGCCGGTTAGGCGAGGCCGGTTGTGTTGTTATCGGCGCCAGTGGCAGCGCTGAGCAGACCTTGTACGAACTCGATGTACAGCTGCCCCTGGTACTGGTCATGGGCTCCGAGCACAACGGCTTGCGCCGCAACACCCGTGATCACTGCGACCACCTGGTAAAAATTCCGATGCACGGCTCGGTGGAAAGTCTGAATGTATCTGTTGCCACGGGGGTGTGTCTGTATGAGCTCAGGAGGAAGGTGGGCATTGTGAGCTGAGAGGCGTCCAGAAAGTTTGGTCTTGAAAAATCGATATTCTTGCCGAAATCCTGCCGCTATGAGATTATTCGACAATACCACCAACAAACAGGAGAACAGATCATGACCGAACCGGATTGCCCGCAAAAGTATCCTTATGCAGTTGAGCTTGAGCCCGGGGTTTATTACTGGTGTAAATGCGGCCGTTCTGCCAACCAGCCGTTTTGTGACGGGTCCCACGCCGGCACCGATTTTGCGCCGGTGCGCTTTGATGTGCTAGAGACGCAGACGCAGCAGCAATGGTTGTGCGGCTGCAAGCGCAGCAACAACGGCCATCTCTGTGATGGCTCGCACAAAGCGCTGTGAATGCCCCCCACCCAACGCTATCAGTCCGAGCTTGACCAGGGCCGGCTCAGCCCCGATCTGGCGCAGGCGGCTGCCGTGGCGCGGATGCAGTCGTTATATGACGAGTTGGTGGCGGCGCGGCCGCAAAGCCTTAGCCGCCGGTTGCTGGCCCGGCTTGCCGGACGCGGCGCGCAGCCGCTGACGGGTCTCTACCTGTGGGGCAGCGTTGGCAGTGGCAAGACCTGCTTGGTTGACATGTTGTATGAGTGTCTGCCGTTCGATAACAAGTTGCGGGTGCATTTTCACCGTTATATGCAATGGGTGCATGTGGAATTAAAGCAGCTTACCGGCGTGGAAGCGCCACTCAAGCCGGTGGCGCGTAAGCTGGCCGGCAATGCCGCAGTGCTTTGTTTCGATGAATTTCACGTCGCCGACATTACCGATGCGATGCTGCTCAGCGGCCTGTTGCACGAATTGTTCAGCCTGGGCGTGACCCTTATCGCCACGTCCAACGAGCATCCTGACAAACTGTACTGGAATGGGCTGCAACGGGAACGCCTGTTGCCGGCGATCGAGTTACTCAAGCAGCACACGCACGTGCTGCACCTGGATACCGGCACGGATTACCGTCTGCGTTACCTGGATCAGGCGCGGGTCTATCACTGTCCGGCAGATGCCGCCAGCGCGCAAAAACTGGCGCAGAGCTTTGCCAGAATTGCCTCCGGGTCGGTTACAAGCGACGCTGTGGTTGAGATCGCAGGTCGGGAACTCAAGTGCAAGCGCGTAGCTTGTGGTGTGGTCTGGTTCGACTTCACTGAACTCTGCGACGGCCCTCGGGGCGTGGCCGATTACATCGAGCTCGCCCGGCAGTTTCAAACGGTGCTGGTGGAAGGTGTTCCATGCCTGGACGACATGGACAATGATCGGGCCAAGCGCCTTATCACCATGGTGGATGAGTTCTATGATCGCAACGTCAAATTGATCGTAAGCGCCCAGGCGCTGGCGTCGGCGTTGTACCGGGGGCAACGTCTGGCGCGGGAATTTGCGCGCACCGCCAGCAGGCTGATTGAAATGCAGTCACACGAGTACCTGGGCCGTCCGCACCTGTGCGGCTGATAGCATTTTTCCCGAAGTAATGTTGTGCTAACATTGGTTCGGGTAAAGGCGACCATAAGGCCACCTCTAAAAATTAGAGGTGGCCGTGCAGCATAGGGATATGCTGCCATTTTTAAGCACGTAAGTGCTTGAAAATGAAGGAAACGGAAAATCATACTTTTCCGTTTCCGTCTCTAAAAATGCCATGGAGGGCATTTTTAGAGGTTCTCATAACAAGCTGAGGAGGTGTCATTGGTGTCCTATACAACTGAAGATATCCGTAATATTGCTGTTACCGGCCAGAGTGGCGCCGGTAAAACCACACTGGTAGAGGCGTTGCTGCATGAGGCCGGCGCCATCAACCAGGTCGGTACGGTGGCGCGGGGGACTACGGTCTGTGATTTCGACCCGCAGGAAAAGACCCACCAGCATTCGCTGGACAGCGCCGTAGTGAGCCTGGAGCACGACGGCAGCCACGTCAACCTGATCGATACCCCGGGCTACCCCGACTTTATCGGCCGCGCCTTGTCGGCGCTGCCGGCGGTGGAAACCTGCGCAGTGGTCGTCAATGCCCAGTCCGGGGTAGAGCTGGTGACGCGCAAGATGATGGAACAAGCGGCGGAGCGGGGTATGGATCGCCTGTTAATCGTTAATCGGATCGATGCCGATGAGGTGGACCTCGAAGACATCTTGCAGCAGCTCAAGGACACCTACGGCAGCGCCTGTCTGCCCTTGAACCTGCCGGCTGAGGGCGGCAAGGCGGTGGTGGACTGCTTTTTTCAGGCCACAGGCGGCGCCACCGATTTCCTCTCCGTGGAGGAGGCGCACGTCAATATCATCGACCAGGTCGTGGAACTCGATGAGGAGTTGATGGAGCAATACCTGGAAGGAGAGGACATCAGCCCGGAACAACTGCATGAACCGTTTGAGCAGGCGTTACGCGAAGGCCATCTCATTCCAATCTGTTTTGTTTCTGCGGAAACCGGCGTGGGCCTGCGCGAATTGTTGGACGTGTTCGCCCGACTGATGCCGAATCCGGGTGAAGGCAACCCACCTCCGGTATTCAAGGGGGAAGGCGAAGCGGCTGCGCAGATGGCCATCTCCCCGGACCCGGACGCGCACGTGATTGCTCACGTATTCAAGGTCAATATCGATCCGTTTGTCGGCAAGTTGGGCCTGTTCAGGATTCACCAGGGCACGGTTACCAAAGACAGTCAGTTATATATCGGCGACGGCCGCAAACCGTTCAAGGTGGGACACCTGCTGCAACTGCAAGGCAAGGAGCATAAGGAAATCGACCGCGGCGTGCCCGGTGATATCTGCGGCGTTGCCAAAATTGACGACATTCGTTTCGATGCGCTACTGCACGATTCCCACGATGAGGACCAGGTGCGCCTGCAAGCCGTGACCCTGCCGGCCCCCATGTACGGGCTGGCGATACAGGCGCAGAGCCGGGGCGACGAGCAGAAGATCTCCGATGCCTTGCGTAAACTGGAAGCGGAAGATCAGAGCTTTTTAATGGAACACAATGCCAGCACCAACGAGACCGTGATTCGGGGCATGGGAGAACTGCATCTGCGCGTCATGCTGGAGAAGCTGAAAGACCGCTATCACGTCGAGGTCACGACCCGGCCGCCGAAGATAGCCTACAAGGAAACCATCAGCGCCAGGGCGGAAGGTCACCATCGGCACAAGAAACAGACCGGCGGCGCCGGCCAGTTCGGTGAAGTATTCCTGAAAGTCGAACCGCTGTCCCGCGGTGCAGGTTTTGAGTTTGTGGACGCGGTCGTCGGGGGCGTTATCCCCAAACCCTTGATCCCGGCAGTGGAAAAGGGTATCAGACAGGCATTAGACGAGGGCGCCTTGTCCGGCAACCCCATGCAGGACCTCAGGGTGACGGTGTATGATGGCAAGCATCACCCGGTCGATTCCAAGGAAGTGGCATTCATCGCCGCCGGCAAGAAGGCGTTTTTAGATGCGTTTTACAAAGCCCGGCCGGTGGTGCTGGAGCCGATCGTGGATATCAATGTCACCGCGCCCAATGCCGCCATGGGCGATATCAATGCGGACATCTCCGGCAAGCGCGGACGTATCAGTAATACCCTGGCCCTGGCCGGCGGTCTGTCCACCATTACTGCCACCGTGCCGCTGAGTGAACTGGACAACTACCAATCTCAACTGAAGTCCATGACCGGCGGCGCCGGCTCCTATTCGCTCAGCTTCAGCCACTACGACCCGGTCCCGGCCAAAACCCAGAAAGAACTGATCGCAGCCTACAAGCCCAGGGATGATGAGGATTGAGTTGTAGCGGCGCCTTTATAGCTGTAAGTCATATAGATAGTCAAATTAAGCACTTTTCTTCATAAGACTGCTCTGTTATCCTTGCCAGCCTTTTGTCATCTCAGGGCTGTTTGCAGCGTTATGTACCAGTATGACCAATATGATCAGCAGATTGTAAACGAGCGGGTTGCCCAGTTCCGCGACCAGACGCAACGCTATTTGGCCGGCACACTCAGTGAAGATGAGTACCGCCCGTTGCGGCTGATGAATGGTTTGTATATCCAGCGCCATGCGCCCATGTTGCGCGTGTCCATTCCCTATGGCCTGCTGTCTTCCACGCAGTTACGTATGCTGGCCCATATCGCCGAGCAGTACGACAAGGGCTATGGCCATTTCAGCACTAGACAGAATATCCAGTTCAACTGGCCGCGGCTGGAAACCGTGCCCGATATCCTGGGGCACCTGGCCAATGTACAGATGCATGCAATCCAGACCAGTGGCAACTGCATCCGCAACATTACTTCCGACCACTTTGCCGGCATTGCCGAGGATGAACTGGAAGACCCACGCCCGTATTGTGAAATTATTCGTCAGTGGTCCACCTTCCATCCGGAGTTTTCCTTCCTGCCGCGTAAGTTCAAGATTGCGATTTCCGGTTCGCAGAACGACCGTGCCGCGGTGCAGATACACGATATTGGCATCTATCTGGTGCGCAACGCAACCGGTGAGATCGGTTGCCGGATACTGGTGGGCGGTGGCTTAGGGCGCACCCCGTACCTGGGCGTGTGTATCCGCGAATACCTGGAGAAAAAACACCTGTTGTCCTACCTCGAAGCCATCTTGCGGGTGTACAACCAGTTGGGACGGCGTGACAACATGCACAAGGCCCGGGTCAAAATCCTGCTCAACGCGGTGGGCGCCGAGACGTTCACTACCATGGTGGAAACGGAATGGGAACACCTCAAGGATAGCGCGCTGTTGCTGGACCAGGCTGAGATAGATCGGGTCAGCGCCTTCTTTACAGCCCCGGAATTTGATCCCAACGCGGCCGAGGATGCCACTTTCGCCAAGCGCCTGGTGCTGCAAAAAGACTTCAATCTGTGGGTGCAGCGCAACGTCAAGGCGCACAAGGCGCCCGGTTATCGCGCCGTGTGCGTATCGCTGAAACACCCCGACATGGCGCCCGGCGATGCGACCCATACCCAGATGAATTACATCGCCGAGCTCGCAGACCGGTTCAGCCATGCAGAAATACGGGTGACCCACGACCAGAATCTGGCGCTGCCCCATGTTCGGCAGTCCGACCTGTATCCGCTCTGGAATGCCTTGCAGAAGGAACGTCTGGCCACCCCCAACATCGGTTTGCTGACGGACATGATTTGCTGTCCCGGCCTGGATTTCTGCAACCTGGCGAATGCCGGGTCCATCGATGTGGCCAGCCAGATCAATGCCCGCTTTACGGAACTGGACTACCTGCATGACATAGGCGATTTCCAGATCAAGATGTCCGGTTGCATGAACGCCTGTGGCCATCACCATGTCGGCCATATCGGCATTCTGGGTGTGGACAAGAAGGGCGAAGAATTCTATCAACTCACCCTGGGCGGTTCTGCCGGTAACAATGCCCGTTTGGGCGATCGGCTGGGGCCGGCTATCGCCAAGCAGGATGTGGCCGAGACTATCGACAGTATCCTGCAGGTCTATCTTGAGCAACGCGAAGGCGATGAGCAGTTTCTGGATACGTATCTGCGCGTGGGCCTGAAACCGTTCAAGCAACGGGTCTATAACCCGGCGGCACAGCCGCCGACGGAGTTAGCGGCAGTTGCGGGTTATTAAGCAGGGCACTGTCCTGGAGGATGCCTGGCAACGCCTCCCGGAACCGGCGCCAGACCTGCCGTTGCCGGCCGGCGACTGGATCGTGCCGCTGGATTACTGGCGCCACCACAGGAAGCAACTGTCCGCACATAACGGGCGGGTTGCCGTCTGTCTGCATGGCGCCGACAAGCCGGATGACTTGTTGGAAGTTCTGGATGCGTTGGACTTGATCGCGCTGGAATTCCCGAAGTTTACCGATGGGCGCGCTTACAGCCAAGCTCGCCTGTTACGCACGCGTCATGGTTACCGGGGAGAACTGCGCGCAGTGGGGGAGGTGTTGCGGGACCAGTTGTTCTTCATGCAGCGCTGCGGCATAGATTCCTTCGAGCTGCCGCACGGCAAGGATGCAGACGACGCGCTGCAAGGGCTATCGGGCTTCAGCGTGAAATACCAAAGCAGCACAGACGGCGCACTGCCGATCTACCAGCTCAGGCGCAAACAAGGACGCCCCTAAAATGCCACGGAGGGGATTTTTGGAGGTTCCTGTAACAGCTACTCAGCTCTTGAGCGAGGCGAGCCCGGTTTCCAGATCGGCGTGGATGGTGAACAGATTCATCAAACCGCTGATCTCAAATATCTTCATAATGTTCTCGTTCAAAGAGCACACCGAAAACGACCCGGAGCTCTTGGCGAAACTTTTTGTGGCGAAGATGAGCACGCGCAAGCCGGCGCTGGAAATATAGTTCACGTCGGCAAAGTTGATAATCATGTTGTTGCAACCGTTTTTAATTTCTTCCATGACTTTGTCATGCACCTGCCCGGAATTGGTTGCGTCAACCCGACCTTTCAGATTAAGAATAACAATATCATCCTGCTTGACTGTTTCTATATCGCTCATTATTTGTTCTCTAGCTGTAGTTGCTGGCTTTCGTCCAGACGTTATATGTTGCAGCGTATTGTAATTTGTTTGTGAATATTATACAATACCTTTGG
Source organism: Gammaproteobacteria bacterium (assembly GCA_026709915.1). Lineage (GTDB taxonomy): Bacteria > Pseudomonadota > Gammaproteobacteria > Eutrophobiales > Eutrophobiaceae > JAAXHV01. The sequence goes on along the minus strand of JAPORZ010000096.1, from coordinate 203 downwards.
AGATGGTAAAGTGGTTTAACATTTTCGATCTGCAAGTCACCTTATGGTAACCTCTAAAAATGCCCTCCGTGGCATTTTTGCTATGTAAATTTTGAAAATTTACATACGGTCGGGGTGTGCAACACCTTGATCATGAGGGTTTAGAGAAGGAAATGAAAAAGTGTGATTTTTCATTTCCCTCATTTTCAATCACTTACGTGATT
>JAPORZ010000199.1 GCA_026709915.1 Gammaproteobacteria bacterium | reverse complement strand
CGTGAATTCGCGCTTATAAGAGTTCTGGGAACCTCTAAAAATGCCCTCCGTGGCACATAAGCAGAGACGGAAACGGAAAAGTATGATTTTCCGTTTCCTTCATTTTCAAGCACTTACGTGCTTAAAAATGGCAGCATATCCCTATGCTGCACGGTCACCTCTAATTTTTAGAGGTGGCCTCCTGACATAATGCGTAACCGCAGACTGCTTACCCCCCTCAGCCTGTCGTTCCTGGATATCATGTCCTGCGGCTTCGGCTCGGCGGCGCTGTTATTCCTCATCATCAAGCATAACGTCGATACCAACGTGCTCATTCCCGTCGCTAGCCGGGAGCAGACCTCTGAGGTTATGTTGCTGGAAGAGGAAATACTGGAAGGCCGGCAGAACCTCGCAAAGACCCGCAACACCATTTCGGAAGTCAACGAGGAACTGGTCATGGCGCAAGGCATGGCGCGGCGCATTATGACGAAGATAGAGGAGACGCGCACCCTGATCGAACAACTGTCGGAGACTACCAGCAGCGTGGAGCTGGATCAGCTGAAGCTCAACATCAAGCAACTGGAGCAGCAGAAGCAGCAGTTGCAGCAGGACTTGCAAGATCGCGGCAACGATGTCCGGCGCCTGGTCGGTGATGGCAATCGCGAGTACCTGACCGGGCTGAAGCTGGATGGCAAGCGTATCCTCATCCTGCTGGATGTCTCCGGCAGCATGCTGGACGATACCATCGTCAACATCATCCGCTTTCGCAACATGCGTGACGGCTTGAAACGCAACGCGCCCAAATGGGTGCAGACTTTAAGGATGGTCGATTGGCTCACCGCGCGGCTTCCCAGGGGCAGCCAGTACCAGATCTACGTGTTCAACACGGACACGCGCGCATTGTTGCCGGGTCTGGCCGGGAAGTGGCTGGATGTCAACAACAAAACGGAACTGGACTCGATGCTCGAAGCGCTGGGCAGGATCGTGCCGGAAGGCGGCACCAATCTGGAGCGGGCCTTTGCCGCCATCAGTAAACTGCGACCCAAGCCCGACAATGTCTATCTGATCACCGACGGTTTGCCTACTCAAGGTTCCAAACGGGTGCGCGGGGCGACCATCACCGGCAAGCAACGCCTGGACCTGTTTACCCGGGCGGTAACACAGCTGCCTGGCGGCGTGCCGCTGAATGTGATCCTGGCGCCAATGGAAGGCGACCCCGCCGCGGCCTTTGCCTTCTGGCGTCTGGCTATGAGCACCAACGGCGCCTTCCTCATCCCCAGCGAGGACTGGCCATGAGGAAAAGACGACGCGAGAACGAGGCGTTCAGCATCTCCTTTTTGGACGTGATCACCTGCGGCTTCGGCGCCATTATCCTGTTGCTGATGATCGCCAAAACCGGCGACAGCCCCATTCTCGAACGCGCCGAAGAGTCCTTGCAAGGCATCGTGCGGGAATTACAGATCCAGTTGTTTGAAATCCGCGGCGAGGCGAAGATCCTGGACCGCGAGCTGAATGCCAAACACGAGCAGCGTTCCGAGTGGCAGCAACGGGTGGCGCGCCTGGAGGCGGAACTGGTGCAGGAGGAACTGCGCTATAACAGCGTGCGCGACGATTCTGCCGTGGGCGAGATCATCAAGGGGGAATTTGAACTGGCCTTGCAAACTCTGACGGCAGAGATGAAACGCCTGCTGGCGCAGACCGATCGGGCGCAGAGCGGACTGATCGGCGGCATACCGGTGGACAGCGAGTACGTCATCTTCATCATCGACACCTCCGGCAGCATGGTCAACAGTCATTGGGAAAACATGATCAAGCAGTTGATCACCACCCTGGATGTCTATCCCCGCCTGCAGGGCATACAGATCATGAGCGACATGGGCGAGTACCTGTTCTCCCAATACCGGCGCAGATGGATACCCGACACCGAAGGTCGGCGCCGGGCCATCATCAGGACCTTGCGCAGTTGGCGTACATTCAGCAACAGCAGCCCGGTGGAAGGGATTACCCAGGCCATCCGCACGTTTTACGACCCCGGCAAGAAGATCAGCATTTACGTGTACGGCGATGAATTTTCCGGTTCAATCAGGCAAGTATTGGACGCGGTGGAACGCATCAACCCGAAAGACCGGGACGGCAACACTAAAGTGCGCATCCACGCAGTCGGCTTTCCGGTTCCGGCCAACGCGCCGGAACACTTCCAGCTGACCAACAGGCACTTCGCTGCCCTGATGCGCCAACTCACTCACGAGAACGGCGGGGCTTATGTGGGTCTGAGTGATCCGGGCCGGGCGTTTTAATCTGCGCATTTGTGCTAATCTGTGAAGTATGCGCATACACATCATTTATAAACTCGTTGCCCCATTCGGCTTGGCATTGTTCCTCACTGCCTGCCAGCAGTCCATGTCGTTGCGGGTGGACAGCGATATTCCCAGTCCGGTGGTGTCGCGTCTGCCGGTGAAAATGGGAGTGGTCTATACAGACGAGTTGCGTAATTACGTTTACGAAGAAGATTCCGAAGACCGGCCCGAATGGAAGATAGACAGCGGCGCCTCCCATCTGACCCTGTTTCAGCAAATCCTTGCTTCCATGTTCGCTGAGGTCACGGAAGTGCCAACGACCAGCACCCAGGTCGATGTGCACGCAGTGCTGCTGCCCAGCATCGCAGAAATGCAGTTTGCCCTGCCGGCAGAGACCAGGACGGACTTCTACGAGGCCTGGGTCAAATACAACGTAGAACTTTACAACCGGGACGGCAACGCCATCGCCAACTGGTCGGTGACCGGCTATGGCAAATCCTCCACTGAATTCATGAAAAGCCGCGACAAGGGCCTAAACGCCGCGGTCAATCAGGCCTTGCGCGACGCTGGCGCCAGGTTTGCCTTAGGGTTTTCCAGAGTAGCAGATATCGGTGTCTGGCTGGAGCAGTTTGCTTCAGCTGCGGATGAGTAATCTGCGGATGAATAACTTGGGCAGGCTACGAGCATGAACATACCGACCGCCGTCACTGTCCTGTTCGCTATAGCTTTGCTGGCCGGCTGTAAAAGCACGACCGTGATCGACGAGTACCGGGAAGCGCCGACTGCAATGATCGCTGGGGGCGAGGCCATCGTGGTGCTGGGGCGGCGGCACAGCTCCGGCTATGAAACCGAGAATGACTTCATCAGTTGTGTCGGTAAATCGCTACGCCAGGGGCAGTCCGACATCAACGTGATCCCGGAGCAGGAATTTGTTGACAGCATGTACCCCTACTTTGAGACCAGCACCGCGCCCATGGACGTGAAAAACCTGGGCCGGCTGGCGCAAATCCCCGCGATTGCCTCGAAATTCAACGATTTCAACCTGCGCTACTTCGTCTGGATAGACGGCGCCACCGAAAGAACGGATAAATCCGGCTCCGTGTCCTGCGCCGTAGGTCCTGGCGGCGGCGGTTGTTTCGGGTTTGCCTACTGGAAAGATGAGGCCAACTACGAGGCCAGTATCTGGGATTTTAAGGAACTGGCCCTATCCGGCAAGATCAACGCCGAAACCAAAGGCACCTCATTCATGCCGGCGGTAATCATCCCGGTGCCACTACTGGCCCGCGTCCAGGAAAACGCCTGCAAGTCCCTGGCTAACCAGATCAAAACCTTTTTTACCAATCAACCGGGTTGAGACCTGGCGCCAAGCCCAGGCCCATTCCCGTGAACGCGGGAATCCGGTAACCAAACCTGCGCGCAAACGCACCCTGTAGCAAATAACCTTAATCGCCTGGAAGGCGGATAATCTGGCTACCGAAACTGATGGAAACCTCCAAAAATGCAATGGAGGGCATTTTTAGAGGCTGCTATATTTCGCTGTCAGTTGTGAGAAAACTCACACTTTTCCGTAAAAAAACATGCAGTCCCACCTCTCAACGGGCTATAATCAGTTTTGAAATTCAAAACAAAGGGGTCATCACGGATTCCGGGAGATAATACAGATGGACAAACAGACCATACACCTGATAACGCTGATCATAGCCATTATAGGCTCCAACGCTTGGAGCCATGCCAACCTGTCCGGGCGCATCGGCGCGGTGGAAGACAGGCTGTCCGTTAGAATCAGTGAGGTAGAGAGCAAGCTGTCCGACAGGATCAATGAAGTAGAGAACAAGCTGTCTGAGAGGATCAACGAGGTGGAGAAAAGACTGTCCGACCGGATTGCTGCCTTGGACGTGCGCATTACTGCCTTGGAGACAAGCGTGGTTAAAATTGATAAACGCCTTGTTATTGTGGAAGCCAGTCTGAAGGCCAATAACCAGTATATTGCCAATGTTCTCGACCAACAGTCGCAGTACCCTGACGCCCTTGGCGCGCAGTGACAGGCTTTTTTCTCCTGCACGATAACCCACCGCAACAGACGGAAGCCTGGCGCCAGCTTGCCGAGCATGGCAGGCGCATGGCCGGGTTGTGTATGAAGGAGGAATTCGCGCAAGACCCGGGGCGGGCGCAGCGGTTTTCTCTGGGTTTGGAGCAGCTTTTTGTCGATTTCTCCAAAAACCTGATTACTGATGAAACCCTGTCGCTACTGCTCCGCCTGGCGCAACAGCGCGGGTTGAGTGAGCGGATTGAGGTATTGTTCTCAGGACACGAAGTCAATACCACGGAACGGCGGCCCGCGCTGCATACGCTGCTACGGGTACCGGAAAGTCAGGGCGAGGTCTCCCCCAGCCCGGATTCCGGACTGGCCCGGAATGCCAACCCCTGCTTGCACAAGCAGGGCTCATCATTGGCCGGAGACGAACTCCCCGATATTATCCGCCAAACGCAGCACGAACGGGAACGGATGTTCGAGTTCGCGCGGGCCTTGCGCGCCGGAGAGGTTGCGGGTGCGGCGGGGAAACCCCTGTCCAGGGTCGTGAACATCGGCATCGGTGGTTCCGATCTGGGGCCGCGGCTGCTGGTTGAAGCACTATCCGACGGTCAGCAGGACGGTGCGGACATCGATTTTGTCGCCAACATCGACCCCGCCGATATCGAACGCGCGCTGGCACGCGCCGAGCCGGAAACAACGCTGTTTATAGTTGCCTCCAAATCCTTTACTACCACGGAAACCCTGGTCAATGCCCGGCGCGCCTGGGCGTGGCTGCACGATAACGGCTGCACCCACCCTGGTCGGCACTTCCTGGCCGTATCCGGCAACGCCGCTGCGGTCGCGCGCTTTGGCATCGCTAAGGATCGTTATTTCAGGATCGAAGACTGGACCGGCGGGCGCTATTCCATCTGGTCCTGCATCGGCATAAGCGCGGCCCTCAGCATCGGGGCAGAACGTTACCGGCAGTTCCTGGCCGGGGCGCACGCGCTGGACCGGCACTTTGCCACCGCCAAATTCGCCGAGAACATCCCCGTGCTGCTGGGGTTGATCAGCATCTGGCACAACAATTTCCTTGATATCGGCACACACGCAATCATCCCCTACGACCAAGGCTTGGAGCGGTTGCCGGCCTACCTGAGCCAGTTGGTGATGGAAAGCAACGGCAAGTCAGTCAACGCGGCCGGTGATAAGGTGGGCATCCGCACCACTCCGGTCTTATGGGGCGGTGTCGGCAGTCAGGTCCAACACGCGGTGTTCCAGTACCTGTACCAGGGTACGCGCCTGGCATCCATCGACTTCCTGTTACCCCTGAGCAGCCGCCACAATCAAGCTCAACACCAACTGCTGGTCGCCAACTGTCTGGCTCAAGGCGAAGCGCTGATGCGCGGCAACCCCGACGCCGCCGAACCCCACCGCCGCTTTGACGGCAACCGCCCCAGCACCACCATCCTCTACCAGCGCCTGGACCCGTACACCCTGGGTATGCTGCTGGCGCTGTACGAACACAAGACCTTCGTCGAAGCCGCCCTCTGGGGCATCAACCCCTTCGACCAATGGGGCGTAGAACTGGGCAAGACCCTGGCCGGGCAGATCGCCACCGGGCTGTCGGGCGCCGCACCAGCCGGGTCACACGATTCATCGACGGAGCAGTTGCTGGACAGGTATAGTTTGGCCCAAATGAAGTGAAAAACAATCTACGGACTATCTCTGTATGAATCCAGTTGTCTTGTCCCGGAAGCGGGAGAAACTACTACATCTTCCAAAGGAATCTCCTCTGGGAGTTCCAGTACAGAACCACCAATAGCGACAGCACACTGAGGATAGTATTCTGTGATACGTTGCGCATCATCTCGCGACCATGTATTTATCCAACCAGGAATATCTGTAATTTTAGAAAAACGAAAAGAAATACCTCCAACTGCTATATCTGTCCCCCCAGCAAGAGCGCGAACAATCGGCAAGGAGGCACTACCACCAGTGAGTAAAACGTGAATTTGACATACATCTCCCACGTTAAGACACTTATCTGAAAAAACCGAACTAATAATCTCGTCACGCATTTTGAGTAATTCTTCTCCGCGCTTCTTGTACTGTTGATCTTGTAATACATCTTCCAGCCTTAAAATACCGGATCCTTTTGGCTGAAGTTCAATGCTTGCTTCTTCTTTTTCAAACAATTTACGTTTGATGTCTCTGAGACAGTATCACGCTCATCCATAGATAGCTCTTACCTGCAAAAGCACTAAGCCCTCTTTGTTGGCCTTTGTGACAAATCCAGAACAGTGGACTCCCTGGACGGCGCAAGTTCAAACCCTGGTCGGGATGGTTCCATGAATGTAATAGCTTCGTAGAAATTATCCAAGGCGATGAAAAGACCATTTTCCTCAGCCCATTTGCGCATGCCCTGGTTACATGAATGAGCCCATGACAGAATTTCAACCTGCCAGCCACGTTTATGCATCCTTTCCAGGGTGCTGTGGAAACCTGCTCCCTCATAATACCCTGCTCCGTCACCTGTCAGCAGAACTACTATGCCCGGTGTGCCATTGTAGTCCAGGGCATCTTCCAACATTCTCAGTTGTAGTAAACGATCAGGTATTTCCTGCTCTCCCCTGCCGGGAATGCCCCGGTCGAATAAGCGGACCTCTACCCCCATACTCTCAATACGGTTCCATAGCTGACGCATTTCAGGTGGAACAGAGCCGGCAGCCAGGGCCTTCTGCAAATGGCGATCGGCATGAGCGAGACGCAACATATTGTCGAAGTTAATGCGTACACGGTAACGGGCGCCGCTTCCTTCTTCCCGTTCTTCTGCGAGACGCTGCGCCTCGTGAAAAATATTTGAGTTATCCCAATAAATGAATACGTTATCCATCTCGGACTGCCTCCGGATATCAGCTGACCAATTCAGAACTGTCCATTCTAAAGTATAATAAAAAGTCTGAACATGAACAGTAAGTAGCAGGAACCTGTTTTTTTTAGATGGTGCCTTAATATAACATCAGCCCCGCATTATAGTCTGAAAAACTCCTATGGGAATTTAATTTATGAAAGCCATCATCCTGGCCGCCGGGCGTGGGGAGCGGCTTGGGGCGGCCGCGGGGGGGCGACCCAAGTGCTTGTTGCGGTATGGGGGGAAGACTCTGCTGCAACGGCATATTGAAATTCTGGACGGCCTGGGCGTGGCGCGCATCTTTGTGGTGACGGGGTATGGGCGCGAGCAGATTTTTGAGACCTTGCACGACCTGGACAGTCAAACGCCTGTTGCAACCCTGACCAACCTGAAATTTGAACAGGGCAGTGTCGTCAGCCTGTTTCAGGCTTGTCATATACTCGGTGACGGGACTGATACCATTTTGATGGATGCCGATGTGCTCTATGACCCAGCCATCCTGGGGCGGTTGTGCAGCACGCGCGTGGGCAACTGCTTGCTGCTGGACCGGGACTTTGAGCCCGGTGATGAACCGGTAAAAATCTGTGTATCCGGCGCCACGCCGGTGGAATTCAGGAAACTGCCCGACCCTGCAATAGGCTGGGACTACCAGGGCGAATCAGTGGGCTTTTTTCGTTTCGACGCGGACATGTCAGAACGGCTGCGGCAGAAGACCAGGGAATATATCGAGCAAGACCGGGTTTATGAGCCTTATGAAGAAGTTATCCGCGACCTGCTCAGGGAGACGCCGGAATTGTTCCACATCGAGGATGTGACGGGGCTGGACTGGATCGAGATAGATTTTCCCGAAGATGTGGCCCGCGCCCTGGAGCTGTTCAACAACGCGGGCGGACGCTGGCGCTGACATGTTATAATTGTGCCGGTATGAGACCCGACCCGGTACTATTTCCATTTAATGCTGGCGTGCTCAGCGCCACACAGCAACAGTAACGGATGCCTGTGCCCCCCCTAAGCAAAAGTAAACAGTTACGCGCCCTGCTCGAGTCGCCCGAACTGGAGTTCATCCTCGAAGCCCATAACGGCATCTCCGCCAAGCTGGTGCAGCAGGCGGGGTTCAAGGGCATCTGGGCGAGCGGTCTGGCGCTGTCGGCGCAGTTCTGCGTGCGCGATAGCAACGAGGCCAGCTGGACCCAGGTGGTGGACATGCTGGAGTTCATGTCCGACGCCACGGACATCCCTATCCTGCTGGACGGCGACACTGGCTACGGCAACTTCAACAACATGCGGCGGCTGGTGCGCAAACTCGAACAGCGCGGCATAGCCGGCGTATGCATTGAAGATAAGCAGTTCCCCAAGACCAACAGTTTCATCGACAGCGGCAAGCAAGCCCTGGCCGATATTGATGAGTTCTGCGGCAAGATCCGGGCCGGCAAAGACAGCCAGCAGGACCCGGACTTCTGCATCGTTGCCCGCGTGGAAGCCTTAATCGCCGGCTGGGGCATGGATGAGGCCCTGAAACGGGCCTCGGCCTATTGTGCCGCCGGGGCGGATGCCATCCTGATACACAGCAGGCAGTCCCGCGCCGATGAAATCCTTGCCTTTGCCGAAGCCTGGGACGGCGCCTGCCCGTTGGTGATCGTGCCGACCAAATACTACAGCACGCCGGTAGATGTGTTCCGCAAAGCCGGGGTCAGTCTGGTCATCTGGGCCAACCAGATGATCCGCGCCTCGGTGCGGGCCATGGCACACGTGAGCAGGGAGATTTTCTGCCAGGAATCCCTTACCGGCGTGGAAGACCGCATTACCGCTGTGGACAGCATCTTTCAGCTCCAGGGCGCAGACGAGCTGCTGCGCGCGCAGGAGCGCTACCTGAACCGGGCCGGGGCCAGCCGTGCGCTGGTGCTGGCCGCAAGCCGCGGCAACAACCTGTATGAACTGACCGCAGACCGACCCAAGGCCATGCTCAACATTCGCGGCAAGCCGCTGCTGCAAAGACTGGTGGACGAGTTCCGCAAACGCGCCGTGAACGACATCACGGTGATTGCCGGCTACAAATCGGACACGCTGGACATCGGCGGCGTCGATATATGCTTAAATACCCGCTTTGACACCACCGGCGAGTTGTATTCGCTGGCCTGCGCCCGCGACCGGTTCAGTGACGATATGGTGATCATTTACGGCGACCTGCTGTTCCGATCCTACATCCTGCAAGACTTGCTGGAGCGGGACGGCGAGCTGGTCATCGTCGTCGATTCGCTGATGGAAGAAGTGGAAATCACCGGCACACCCGATTATGTCTGGTGCGACCGTGCTGATGATCGCTCCCTGTTCATGCAGGAGGTGCGGCTGCAACGGGTCTCTGAAGAGCACACCCCGGATGACCCGCCCTGCGGGCGCTGGACCGGTATGATGCGAGTCAGGTCACAGGGCCGACGTTGGCTGGACCAGGCGCTGGACGAACTGTCAACCCGCCCCGGTTACGAACAACTGACCCTGCCCGACCTGCTCAACCACCTGACCGGCAACGGCCGCCCCGTCACGGTACACTACATCAACGGCCACTGGCTGGATGTGAACAGCGTCAACGACATCGACCGGGCCGGCGATTTTACCTCGGATTGAGGATGACTGAGCTGCGTCACCTGTGGATAAATCTGCTACGGATGTATGATAAAAATGATCAATGCTGAAACCTTCATTGAAACTGCCCGCGCGCACGGGTTTTCCCGCTACATCGGCGTGCCTTGCTCCTACCTCACGCCGTTCATCAATTACGTCATCAACGACAAGCGGCTTGCCTATATCTCCTCCGCCAATGAAGGCGACGCGGTTGCCACCGCAGCCGGTCTGACCCTGGACGGGGGACGGGCGGTGGCAATGATGCAGAACTCTGGCCTGGGTAACGCCGTGAATCCGCTGACTTCGCTGGCGCTGATGTTTGCCATTCCGGTATTGCTCATCGTCACCCACCGCGGCAGGTTGGGGCAGGAGGATGAGCCGCAACATGCACTGATGGGCAGGATTACCGGCGGCCTGCTCGATCTCATGGGCATTCCTTGGGAACCGTTTCCAACCCATGAGCGGCACGTCAAACCGGTGCTGCAACGGATCGACCGCTATTGCACCGAGCAGCAAAGACCTTATGCCTTGTTGATGGAACGCGGCGCCGTGGCGACGCATGCATTACAGGCTGAAACCATTCCGTCCGGGGTCGGTGCGCGCTGCCTGCGTAACAGTGTCGCAGGGAACAGCATACAGCCCTCCAGAAACGACGCGCTCAGGGAGATCATCCGCCACACCCCTGCAGACGGGTCAATCCTGATCGGCACCACCGGCTACACCAGCCGGGAGTTATACGCCATTGACGATCGCAGCAATCAGCTCTATGTGGTCGGCTCCATGGGGTGCGCCTCCGCCTTTGCCTTGGGCGTATCCCTGGCCCGGCCTGACCTGCAGGTCACCGTGATAGATGGTGACGGCGCCGCGCTCATGCGTCTGGGCAACTTCACCACCATCGGCAGTTACGCGCACAACAACCTGACCCATGTACTGCTGGATAACGGTGTACACGAGTCCACCGGGGCGCAGGCCACTGTTTCAGCAAACGTCAACTTTGCGGATATCGCCGCAGCCTGCGGCTACGCTCTGGCCCTGGACGGCAGCAGTCTCGATGTGATCAGGCAGCTATATGCCCGGCAAGACGTAACCGGCGCCCGCTTCGCGCACCTGAGAATAAAACCGGGCATACCGGGCAAGTTGCCCCGCCCGCAGGCATCACCGCAGGAGGTGTTGCGGCGTTTGGTGAAACACATTAACCCAGGCGAATGACCCGGCATCCAGTGAAATGCTACGTCGCTGCCGCGGCCCTACCAATAAACTCCAACAGCCCCTCTTTGGTTAACTGCGCCTCATCCAACATGTCCTGCTGCGAGCCGTGTTGCAGCAAGCGGTCGG
>JAPORZ010000111.1 GCA_026709915.1 Gammaproteobacteria bacterium | reverse complement strand
GTTTCACGTTCCATTCATCCATGCCGGCCAGTTTTGACTCGGGCTGGCGCAGCGCTAACACCGGCCCTTCCGCCAGCAGGCGCAGTTCGGAATCGGTGATGATCGTGGCAATTTCGATGATGCAATCATACTCCGGACGCAAACCGGTCATTTCCAGGTCGATCCAGATGAGGTTGTGTTCGGATTGGGACATTACTGACTGGTTTTGAGTTGTTGGCCTTCAGTTGATACTATTGGCATCTTAGCAAAAACTGAAAGACAGAGACCAACACCAACCCATGAATACCTTTACCTACGCGCTTATCATAGCATTGATCGCCGGCTTTTTGCTGCAATGGCGGCTGAGCGTGCGCCATATTCGTCATATCACGGCGCACCGGGATGCGGTGCCGGATAACTTTGCGGATAAAATTCCCCTAGCGGCGCACCGCAAGGCGGCTGATTATACCTGCGCCAAGACCCGGCTGCGGCTGGTCGAGCTGGTGGTATCGTCACTTATTCTGTTGCTCCTGACCCTGGGCGGCGGCCTGGATTGGATTGATGCCGTCGTGCGCGCCTACCCGCTGTCCGGCCTGTGGACGGGAACGGTCTTCATCCTGGCCGCGCTGTTAATCACCTCCCTGCTGGACTTGCCGTTGTCCCTGTACCGTACATTTGGATTGGAACAGCATTTTGGTTTCAACAAGATGACGCTGGCGCTGTTCGTTTCCGACCTGCTGAAAAATACGCTGCTGATGCTGGCCATCGGCACGCCGCTGATCCTGCTGGTGCTGTGGTTCATGGACAATGCCGGCGCCTGGTGGTGGTTGTATGTGTGGCTGGTCTGGCTGGGTTTCAACCTGGTCATGGTCTGGGCTTATCCTGCCTTCATTGCGCCGTTATTCAATAAATTCAGGCCGTTGCAGAATACCGACCTGGCCGCGCGCATCGGCGCGCTGTTGGACCGGAACGGCTTTACCAGCAACGGCATCTTCGTTATGGACGGCTCAACCCGTTCTACCCATGGCAACGCCTACTTCACCGGGTTGGGGGCGAACAAGCGCATCGTCTTTTTCGATACCCTGGTTGATGAATTGTCCTACGATGAGATAGAGGCGGTGCTGGCCCACGAACTGGGGCATTTCAAATGCGGCCACGTCAAAAAACGCCTGTCAATACTGGGGGCAACCTTTCTCGTCGGCTTTGCCGTCCTGGGCATTTTGCTGGAGCAGCCCTGGTTTTATAGCGGCCTCGGCGTCAGTGAGCGTTCTGACTATATGGCCCTGACCCTGTTTGTGCTGGTGGCGCCGGCATTTACCTGCTTCCTGCAACCGCTGTTCTCAGCGGTTTCCCGTAAACATGAATTTGAGGCCGACGATTTCGCCAAAGAACAGGTACAAGCCGGCAGCCTGATCAACGCCCTGGTGAAACTCTACAGGGAAAATGCCAATACCCTGACCCCGGATCCGATGTACTCGGCGTTTCACGACTCACACCCACCGGCGCCCATCAGGGTGGCGCACCTGGGGGGTTAGGAAAACAGTTTTATGGCCACCTCTAAAAATTAGAGGTTACCTTATCGCCACCATCAATAACGGCGGTCAGGCGAGGATGGCGCCGATGGTAAAACGCTATGCGGCAACTTCGCGTCGGCCGGCCAGGGCGTGGGACAGGGTGTGGCTGTCGATGTATTCCAGCTCGCCGCCCAAGGGCACGCCGTGGGCGATGCGGGTGACGCGGATTTGGTAGTTGCGCACGATGTCGTTGATATAGTGTGCGGTGGCCTCGCCTTCCATGGTTGAGTTGGTGGCCAGTATCACCTCTTTAACCTCGGTGCTACCCGCCGCGCCATCCCGGGCGCCGGCAAGCCGTGCCGCCAGTTTGTCCAGGCCCAGTTCCTGCGGGCCGATGCCATCTAAGGGCGACAGGCGCCCCATCAGCACAAAATACTTGCCCTGATAGCCCGCCTCTTCCATGGCAAACACATCGGCAGGGCTTTCCACAATGCACAACAGGGAACTATCCCGCTGCTCGCTCAGGCACAGGCTGCATACCGGGGTTTCACTGAAATTGCGGCAGCGTTCACAGGCGCCGATATGTGTCATCGCCTCTGTTAACGCCAGCGCCAGAGCATTGCCCCCACTCCGATCACGTTGCAGCAGGTGGTAGCTGATACGCTGGGCTGACTTCCTGCCGATACCGGGCAACCGGCACAGGGCCTGGATTAACGCGCTTAACCTGGCAGGTTCAGCCTGCATTGCTGCTAGTCAGCCCTGAACATATCAGAAGCAAATGGCAAGAGTGCCGGCGCCATTCAAAATGGCAGCTTGAAGCCCGGCGGCAGGCCGAGCGCGGAGGCAGCATCGCTCATTTTGTCCTGCACGGCTTTTTCCACGCGCCGGTTGGCGTCATTCACGGCCGCGGCGATCAGGTCCTCCAGCATTTCCTTGTCCCCGGCCAACAGTGTGGGGTCTATGTCAACCCGTTTCACATCGTGGCCACCGGTCATCACCACCTTCACCATGCCGGCGCCGGCTTCACCTTGCACCTCGACAGTAGCGATCTCTTGCTGCGCCCGTTGCATGTTTTCCTGCACCTTCTGGGCTTGCTTCATAATGTCGCCAAAAGCGCTTTTCATTCGTTTCTCCGCATCTGCTGGACACCTCTGAAAATCAGAGATTACGTCACCGTTTTTTCGGGCGCCCCTATTCCTGTTACTCTGCCTTGGAATAACTGATCGAGTCCTTGTCAATCGTTGCGCCAAACGTTTCCATGAACAGTTTAACATCCGGGTTGTTTTCGACGGCGTACAGGGCGGCTTGTTTTTTCTCAAGCGCCTCACGGGCTGCAACTTGTGCCGGTGTTTCCTGCGCGGCTGCCTCGGTGGTTAGCGCCAGCGTGAGGTCGCTACCGAAGTGCGCACTGAGCGCAGACTGCAACTTGTCCTGCTGATTCGAGGTCAAAATATGTTCCTGCTCCGGGTTCAGGTTCAGGTGTATCCGTTGCCCCCGGCGTTCCCGAAAGGTGCAATGCAAGGCCAGCTCTCTCGTCAACCCGGTCAGGGCCATAGTGTCGATCAACTGACGCCAGTCGTCATTGCTGCCCAGCGCCGCCGGCGGGGCCGAGTCCGCCGCCGGGCTGGCGCCGGTGGGCGCTGCAACCTCATCTTTGCGGGTGTCGGCAGGCGCTGCGGTGACCGCGCCGGGCCCCGCTGCTGCAGAACCGCCGCCTGTCGGCTTTCTCCCATCATGCTGTGGCGGCGTGGCGGCAGGCGCCGTCGTGACCGCGCCGGACCCCGCTGCTGCAGAGCCGCCGCCTGCTGGCTTTCCCCCATCATGCTGTGGCGGCGTGTTGGCGGTGTCCAAGGGCGTGAAAGCCAGCATACGGATCAGGGTCATTTCAAACGCGGCTTTGGGGTCGGGCGCGAGCGTCAGGTCCCTGCGTCCGTGCAAAGCTATCTGGTAGTAGAGTTGTACGTCTTCCTTATTCAGCGTGCGGGCCAGGCGGCGACCCTCTTCGCCAACCAGGTCGGAACTTTCCGGCAGTACCTGCGCGACTGCGGTGTCATGCAGGATAGACTGCAGTCCTGCCAACAGAGCGTCATAATCAGGGGATAGTTCGGCCATTTTGTTGATGCGCGTCAACATGGACGCAGCATCCTGCTCAACAATATCCGTGAGCAGGGCCCACAACTCCTCGCCGTCGATGGCGCCGAGCATGTCTTGCACCTGCGCAGCTTCCAGGCGTCCGGCGCCGAAGGATACAGCCTGATCGAGCAGACTCAGGGCGTCGCGCATGCTGCCGTCTGCGGACTGGGCAATCAGGCGAGCGCAGGACGGCTCCGCGGCAATGTTCTCCTCCCCCAGAATTTTAAGCAACTGGGTTTCTATCTGTTCAGCGCCTAAGTGTTTAAGATTGAATTGCAGGCAACGCGACAGGATGGTAATGGGGATACGTTTGGGTTCGGTCGTTGCCAGCAGGAATTTTACGTGGGGTGGCGGTTCTTCCAGGGTTTTCAACAAAGCATTGAAGCTGTGCTTGGAAAACATGTGCACTTCATCAATGAGATAAACCTTGTACCTGCCCACAGTCGGGGCATACTGCACGTTATCCATCAGCTCCCGGGTCTCGTCCACCTTGGCCCGGGAGGCGGCATCCACCTCGATTAAATCCACAAACCGGCCTTCGTCAATGCCGATGCAGGCGCTGCACTGCCCGCATGGCTCAGAGCTGACTCCGGCCTCGCAGTTGAGACACTTCGCCAGGATGCGCGCCAGCGTGGTCTTGCCCACCCCACGCGTGCCGGTAAACAGGTAGGCATGGTGTAACCGGTCGGCATCCAGCGCGTTCACCAGCACTTTGAGAACATGGCCTTGTCCGACCATGTCCTTAAACAGGCGCGGTCGCCACTTACGCGCGAGAACCTGGTAGCTCATGGAATTTATTTATATGTTTTAATCTCGATCAACCTGAAAGGCGTCTCTGAAAATGCCACGGAGGGCATTTTCAGAGGTTCCCTTAAAGCGTCCTGCACCGTTCTTGGCCCGGCGCCCGCATCCATTGTTACCGCTGCTCCCTTTCGGGCCTGACGGGGTTCACAACTTCGCGCCGCGGGGAGACCGGCGCAGGCCGCAGTGCTCATATTAGCACAAATGCCCGCATATCCATAAATGCAGCAAAGACGCCTCTGATTTTTAGAGGTGCTCTAACCACTCGTTCTGCAAAATATGATACAAAAAATTTGACACATACTAATTTTTTTGTATCATTAACCCGGTAACGATATCCAAGGTAAACAAAGATGACCGACACGACTGCGTTAGCCGCTATGTTTCAGCAGCGGATCGATGCCGAGGAAAAGATCGAACCTCGAGACTGGATGCCGGACGCCTACCGCAAAACCCTGGTTCGGCAGATTTCTCAGCATGCGCACTCCGAGATTGTCGGCCAGCTGCCGGAGGGCAACTGGATCACGCGCGCGCCAACCCTGCGGCGCAAGGCAATCCTGCTGGCCAAGGTACAGGACGAAGGCGGGCATGGCTTGTATCTGTACAGCGCTGCGGAAACCCTGGGTGTGTCCCGGGAAGAGCTGATCGACCAACTGCACTCCGGCAAGGCCAAGTATTCCAGCATCTTCAATTACCCGACCCTGACCTGGGCCGATATCGGCGCCATCGGCTGGCTCGTGGATGCCGCGGCCATCCTCAACCAGATTCCCCTGTGTCGTTGCTCCTACGGCCCTTACGCCCGGGCTATGGTGCGCATTTGCAAGGAGGAGAGTTTTCACATGCGCCAGGGTTACGAGCTGTTACTGACCCTGTGCCGCGGGTCGGAACAACAGCGGGGCATGGCCCAGGATGCAGTAAACCGCTGGTGGTGGCCGGCGCTGATGATGTTCGGCCCCAGTGACACCGATTCCACTCATTCGGTCCAGTCCATGCAGTGGAAGATCAAGCGCTTCAGCAACGACGACCTGCGCCAGAAGTTTGTGGACCAATCTGTGCCCCAGGCCGACCACCTGGGTATTACGCTGCCCGACCCGGACCTCAAATGGAATGCAGCACGCGGTCATTACGACTTCGGTGAGATAGACTGGGAAGAGTTCTTCCGGGTTATCGCCGGTAACGGCCCCTGCAACCACGAGCGCCTCAGCGCTCGCATCAAGGCTCATGAGGACGGCGCCTGGGTGCGAGAAGCCGCGCTGGCCTATGCGGACAAGCAGCGGCAACGGGCACAAAAGGCCGCGGCCTGAGTATAAGCCATGCCGGATAAACGATTGCCCTTGTGGGAAGTATTCATCCGCAACAAGCGCGGACTGGATCACAAACACGCCGGCAGCATTCACGCCGCAGATGGCGAGCAAGCCTTGCAATATGCCCGCGACACCTATACCCGCCGTAACGAAGGATGCAGTATCTGGGTGGTGAAATCAGCCGATATTATCGCCAGCCAGCCACAGGACGAAGACAGTTTTTTTGCGCCAGCGGCGGACAAGATCTACCGCCACCCGACCTTTTACGAGGTGCCGGAGGACCTCAAGCTGTGAAACTCGGGGTAACTGCTAACTGACCCCTGCATCGAGAGTTAAGCTGTGAGTTCCGACCTGTTCCAATATATTATTCGCCTCGGCGATAACGCCCTCATCAACGGTCAACGTCTGGCGGAGTGGTGTGGTCGCGGCCCGTTCCTGGAAGAAGATCTGGCGCTGGCCAATACCGCGCTGGACCTGATCGGTCGGGCGCGCATGTTGCTGAGCTATGCCGGGGAGGTGGAAGGGCAGGGCCGGAGTGAGGACGACCTCGCTTATTTCCGCAATGAGCGGGAGTTTCGGAATTTCCTTATCATGGAATTGCCGGTGGGTGACTTTGCCTTCACCACGGCCCGGCAGTTCTTTGTCGATGCCTATGATTACTACTATTACCGGGCCTTGCAGGATGCGACTGATACCACCCTCGCCGCCATCGCCGCCAAGACCTTGAAGGAATGCGAATACCACCTGCGCCACAGCAGCGAGTGGATGGTGCGCCTGGGCGACGGTACGGCGCAGAGCCAGGCCAGATTAACCCGGGCCGTGGCTGAATTAATGCCGTTTACGCCTGAATTTTTCGCCGCAGATGAGATCGATCAGGTCATGCAGGAACAGGGTATCGGCGTGGACCTGGATACCGTAGCAACCTTATGGAATAACGAGGTGGACCGAGTCCTGCGCGAGGCTGCCCTGGCGCGCCCACCGCTCAGCTTTACCCGTGGCGGCGGACGCCAGGGCCTGCATTCCGAACACATGGGATTTCTGCTGGCCGAGATGCAATCCCTGCAACGCACTTATCCCGGGCTCCAGTGGTAATGGCGTCAAAACCGGCAGCGGCTCTGCTTGCCACCGATATGCGCGCCAAGCAGGTTTCAAGCCCGCCCCCATATACGGCAACGGGGGGGCTGTCCGCTGGCTCCGGCATACGGCAAGCCAGGCGGATACTTGAACAGGTTGCCGACCCGGAAATACCGGTCTTGACCATTGCCGACCTGGGGATACTGCGCGCACTACGCTGGCGCCACGACAGGCTGCAAGTCATCATTACCCCCACCTACAGCGGGTGTCCCGCCATGCAGACTATAGCGGACGATATCCGGGCTGCGCTGAACCGAAACGGCTATACCCGGGTGGAGGTCATCACGCAGCTTGCCCCACCCTGGACCACAGACTGGCTGAGCGCGGCCGGCAGGAAAAAACTGCTGCAATACGGCATTGTCCCGCCTGCGGGCTCCACCAGCAAACAGAGTTTGCGCGTACCCGTCACGGGTCTGGCCTGCCCGCGCTGTCAATCCGCCAACACGGAGGAAATCAGCCGCTTCGGGTCAACGCCATGCAAGGCGCTGTATCGGTGCAATGCCTGTCTGGAGCCGTTTGATTATTTCAAATGCTTATGAATTTTCACCCCCTTATAATCAGTGACATAAGCAAGGAAACGGACGCTGCCGTGTGCCTGACCTTCGATGTGCCTGCCGACCTGTCCGAAACCTATCGTTTCACCCAGGGCCAGTACCTGACCCTGAAAACACACATTGACGGAGCCGAGGTAAGACGTTCCTATTCCATCTGTTCCGGCGTGGATGACGGGGTCCTGCGGGTCGCGGTCAAGCAAGTCGCAGGCGGCGTCTTTTCAACATTTGCCAATAAAGAACTCAGTCAGGGCGACATCATTGAGGTCATGCCGCCGCAGGGGGCTTTTTTCACGCCGCTGGATGAGGATAGCGAGCGCAACTACCTGTGCATTGCCGCCGGCAGTGGCATTACGCCGATTATTTCGATCATCAAGACGGTATTAAAACGCGAACCGCGCAGTCAGGTTACGCTCTTGTACGGCAACCAGCGGGTGGCGACCATGATGTTCAAGGAGGAACTGGAAGACATCAAGAATCAATACATGTCCCGGTTCCAGTGGATCAACATCCTCAGCCGGGAGCGCCAGGACCTCGAGATCCTGAACGGGCGTATCAACAACAGGAAAGGCGCCGAATTAATCCGCCACCTGCTGGATCTGCATGCGATTGACGAGTTCTTCCTGTGCGGGCCGGAAGCGATGATCTCGGAAGTATCCAGGGGGCTGCGCGCCGAAGGCATCGACGAGAACAAAATACATTATGAATTATTCGCAGCTTCAGCCGAGGCGGCCGCGGCAAGAGTAGCCAGGCACCACGCGCGCGCGCGCAAACTGGCCGGGCTGGTGGCGCAGGTCACGGTCAATGCCGACGGCCGGCAGACCCGGTTCGAACTTGGCGCGGATGGCCAGAACATCCTTGATGGCGCCTTGGACAATGGGGTGGACCTGCCGTTCGCCTGCAAGGGCGGGGTCTGCGCCACCTGCAAGGCAAAGCTGCTGGAGGGGGAAGTGGACATGGATATCAACCATGCCCTGGAAGACGATGAAGTAGCGGCAGGCTATATACTCACCTGCCAGTCCCACCCGGTCAGCGCGCGGGTGGTGGTTGATTTTGACCAGTGAGGCGGGTGTGACGCAGGCCGGTAACCGGCTACCTGCTAGTCCCCGTGTTTATCATTATATTCAGCTACCTTGATAGCAAAAACAACGAACGCTGCGATGATCAACGCACCAATTGCAGGTTCCATAGCATCACCTCTTTTTTATTGCGTAAGCCCACAATGCCAAACCAACAAGAAAAACCGATACCGCGCCGGCAGGAACCACCTCCTGCAGGAATAATCCTAGCAGCCCGGCGATGATCAACGCAAGCGATATTTTTCGGGCGTCCTCCAAAAGGAAGTTCCGGTCAGGCTTCCAGATACTGAACAATTTTTTCATTGCTGCGACCCTGCATTCCAGATTTTATGCAGCCGAGTTTATCCGTTTCAAGCCGGATGAAAAGCAGAAAATCACCAAAAATGTGAGAAAAGTCACATTTCCCGGCCGATTATGAAACCGCTCAGCAAGCTGCTGGAGGAATTTGCCGCGCGCAAGCCAATCCGTACCGGGTCATTGATCATCACCGTATTCGGTGATGCGGTGTCTCCCCATGGCAGCGCCATCTGGCTGGGTAGCCTGATCAAAATCCTGGAACCGTTCGGCCTGAACCAGCGGCAAATCCGCACCGCGGTGTACCGGCTGGTACAGGAAGACTGGCTGGCCGCAACGCAGGTGGGCCGGCGCAGTTATTACAGCTTTACCGAAACCGGGCAGCAGCACTATGAAAAGGCTGCCCGTCGGATTTATGCAGCGGTGCGCCAGCCCTGGGAAGGCAAATGGACTCTGGTATTGCCTACCCTGTGTAAGCCCGAGGAAAAGGAATTGTTGCGTCGGGAACTGTCATGGCTGGGCTATGGCACACTGACGCCGGGGCTGTTGGCGTACCCTGCCGGTGACAGACAAGCGCTGGACGAAACCTTGCTGGAGCTGGGTTTGACCGGCAAGGCGCTGGTATTTACCGCCGGCACGGACGAACCGGCCGCGCGCCGGCTCCTGCGGCAACTATCCCGCGACTGCTGGAACCTGGACGCGCTAGGCCAACGCTACCACCATTTTATCGAACGTTTTCATCCGCTTAACCGGGCGCTCACAAGAACGCGCAAGGCCACCCAGGCGCAATGTTTTCAGGCGCGCACCCTGCTTGTGCACGAGTATCGCCGCATACATCTGCAGGATTCGGACCTGCCCGCAGAACTCCTGCCACCGAACTGGTCCGGCGCCTCGGCCTATAACCTTGCCAAAAACATCTACCGCGCCGTCCGCGATGACTCGGTGGCATACCTGATGGCGAACATGGAGACTGTGGAGGGCAGCCCGAAACAGCCCGGCCGGGAATTCCATGCGCGTTTTGCCGAGGTCGATGTATAATCGCGCAGGTGCAGCTGCGCATTGACTAAAACATGGTATAGTCAGCGACCATGCATCGTAAAATCCTCTGGAAGATCTCTGATTAAGTCAGAGGAGTTCTTCAGTACAAAACTTCGTCAGAAGGCAGGAGAAAACAATGCTCCGAAACATAATAAACAGAGACCCCGCCATCCTGGGCGGCACACCCGTTTTTGCAGGCACCCGGGTGCCAATTCGCACTTTAATGGAGCATTTGGAAGCAGGGTATGATCTTGATTACTTTTTAGAAAACTTCTCTTCTGTCAAACATGAACAGGTTGTGCAGTTAATTGAACTTGCTACCGAAAAATTGATTGAAGATGCAGAGCATGAAATTGTTGCTTGACGAACCTGTTGCCCACGAATTAGCCCTCCACTTTCCTGACAAATTCGATGTCAAGAGCACATCTGAAATGGGGTGGTCGGGCACAAGTAATGGAGAACTTATCAGAGTAGCTGCAGATGCAGGGTTCAAGGCACTCGTTACCGTTGACAAAAATATGGAATATCAACAAAACCTGAAGACATTACCAATCACAATCATCGTATTATCGACACCGCAAAGCACCATTGATCATCTGACGCCGTTGATGCCAGAAGTTCTTTCGGTCCTGGAGTCCAATCCACACACGGAGCTCATCAAAATTGAACCCGGCACAAAGAAAAATAGAAGGGACTTATAACTGGAAGTTAATGAAAGGCGAAACATTTGGACAGTTATCAGTACCACCGTATTTCAGTATCCATTATTCGGCTTTTGGCAATTCCTTATCAGCTTCCCAACTTTGCAGCCATGATATTACTTGATCGCCCGGTATTGTTTTGCCTGTCTGAATAGACTTCAGTGCCGCCAGAGTATCGGCCCAGCGTAAATCCTCCATAACGTGCCGTTCAATATACTCTTTTACCGCTTGATTAATGAGACGGTTTTTGCTCCAGCCCAATTTTTCGGACAAATTTTTCAAAGGTTCTTCCATCTCAGGCTCAAGCCGGATGCTTGTGATACTCATACTTTATCTCTGGTAAATTTAGCGTCGGATAATCGCCATGTTCTCAGTGCCATTTCCCTTATCAGGAGCAGGACAGAGGCATTGGCACAGATCAAAACGGCGACCCGTAGGTCGCCGCCGAATGTTGTGAATTCTCACTTGTTAATCCTTGCAAGAACCACTTATTCCCAAGTGCATTAAGAACAAGAGCGAGTATAGTGATAAAATTGTAAGTGTCAACAATAATTGGGATTTATTTATGAATTCATTAGGGCAACCGCACACTTTTATACATATCACACAGGTTGTCCGAATAAAATCTCT
>JAPORZ010000075.1 GCA_026709915.1 Gammaproteobacteria bacterium | reverse complement strand
AGACGACCAGCGCCAACGACTGGGTCGAGCCGGGCATCCCCTCGTTGATGACCCACGTACAAGAGCGATGGCAGGCGACCGTCGCGCACCGTGCACAGCCGTCGGCGCTGGGTTCGTGAGTCCTTAAAACGCGGGCCGAAAAAGAAATTCAAATTGAGGGTGCCTCTAATTTTTAGAGGTGGCCCTGACACGCTACCGAAGCGCCGGACTACAGTTTGACAGCGCCTTCCATAACGGCTAAAATGCCGCGCCTGATGTCGTCGGAGTTGCCTCATATTATTGCGCCTGAGCGTCTTGCGCGGGCGGGTGTGTGCGTGCAGGGACAGTTGCAGCTGCGCGCCATGAGCCGGCTGGCAGCATTGTTGGTGGATGATCGGGGCACAGTCAGCCTGACGCTGGCGTTTAGCCTTGCAGAGCACGGGGCGGTGCGTGTCAGCGGTGACTACGCCACGCAGCTGCGTCTGGTTTGCCAACGCTGTCTGGAACCGGTGACCGTAAGTCTGGCTGATACGATCGAGGTGGGCATCGTATTCACGGAGGCGGCACGGCAACTGCCGGGGCCTGTGGAAACACTGGTACTCACCGAGGAAACCATGGTGTTGACGGATTTTATTGAAGATGAAATTTTATTGGGTATGCCGATTGCGCCCAAGCATGAGCATCAAACTGCGCCTGCTGGCTGCTGTGCAGATGAGCAGATAGCGGAACCTGAACAGGCTGAGCCAAACCCGTTTCACGTATTGAAAACATTGCAGCTGGGGGACGCTTAACCAGACGTTCCCCAGCGCCGACCGGAGATTGCAAGCATGGCTGTACAACAAAGAAAGAAATCAACTGCACGGCGCGACGCGCGCCGTTCCCATGATGCGCTCAAGGCGCCGAGCCTGTCGGTTGAGCCGACTACCGGCGAGATTCACCGGCGCCATCATATCAGCCCCGACGGCTATTACCGGGGCAAACAGGTCGTGCACACCGCAGAAGAGGATGAATAAACGTTGTTGCCGAACAACGTTTTTGACCTGAAATGGGCTTGTGTCTTGCGCTTGACGTCATGGGGGGAGACCATGGCCCGGGGGAAATAGTCCCCGCGGCGCTGCACGCACTGACCAGACACCGCAACCTTGAACTGCTGCTGGTGGGGCGGGAACAGCTTGTCAAACCGGCGCTAGCCGGCCTTGCCCCTGACCTGACCCGCCGCCTCCGCTTAATACACGCGCCGGATGTCGTCAGCATGGATGACGCTCCTTCCGCGGCGTTGCGCAACAGCAAAAATTCATCCATGCGCGTGGCTGTTGAACAGGTGAAGAGCAGCGCCGCGCAAGCCTGCGTCAGCGCCGGCAACACCGGCGCCTTGATGGCGATTTCCCGTTACGTACTGAAGATGCTGCCGGGCATAGACCGGCCGGCCATCTGTACCGTTATTCCAGGCATCAACGGTCATACCCACATCCTTGACTTAGGCGCCAATGTCGATTCCAGCGCCGAACAGTTATTCCAGTTTGCGGTGATGGGGGTAGAGCTGACCAGCGCCGCGGAGAATATTGCCGCACCCAAGGTAGGGTTGCTGAACGTAGGCACTGAGGAGAACAAGGGTAACGACCGGATAAAACAGGCGGCCTCACTACTGTCCGGGAGCCATCTCAATTATATCGGGTTTGTCGAAGGCAACGACATTTACTCAGGCGATGCGGACGTAATCGTATGCGACGGTTTTGTCGGCAATATTGCTTTGAAGGCCAGTGAGGGCGTGGCGCAATTTTTCCTGCACCAGGTGCGCGCCGGCTTTGGCGCCAGCCTCTACGGCAGGGTTGCCGCCCTGGTCTGCCACCCGGTCATCAAATCCATACGCAGGAAAACCGACCCCCGCCGCTATAACGGCGCCAGTCTGCTGGGGCTGCGCAGCATTGTGATTAAAAGCCACGGCAGCGCCGATCGGGTATCGTTTGCGCACGCCATTGAAGAAGCGTTGCTGGAAGTAAAAAACAATATTCCCGAACGCATCACCGTCAGGCTGGAAGCCCTATTGACCGGCTCTCACGCCTCCTGATTTTGACACACATGTATTACTCGCGCATCATCGGCAGCGGCGGCTATCTTCCGGAACGGGTTATGTCCAATGCGGAATTAGAGGCGCTGGTGGATACTTCGGATGAATGGATACAGGCGCGCACCGGCATCCGCAAACGTCATATTGCCCGGGAGGACGAAACCACCTCGGAGATGTGCTATTACGCCGCGCGTCGCGCCATTGAGTGCGCCGGCGTCGCGCCGGACAGCATCGAGCTGATCGTGGTGGCCACATCCACGCCCGATCTGATCTATCCCAGCAGCGCATGCCTGCTGCAGCGCCGGCTTGGTATCCGCAATGGCGCGCCCGCCTTTGACGTGCAGGCCGTGTGCTCCGGCTTTATCTACGCCCTCAGCATAACCGATCAATATATTCGTGCCGGCGCCATGCAGCGCGCGCTGGTGGTGGGCGCAGACATGAATTCACGCATACTGGACTGGCGCGATCGCACTACCTGCGTGTTGTTTGGCGACGGCGCCGGCGCCGCGCTGCTGGAACGCAGCGACAGTCCGGGAATATACAAAACCCTGTTACATGCCGACGGCAGTTACAGCGACCACTTGCAAGTGCCTTCCGGCGTATCTAAGCCCAGCGCTGATCCGTTTATCCGGATGCGCGGCAATGAAGTATTCAAATTCGCCGTACAGGCCATGGATGAGATTGTCGGGGAAACCCTGGCAGATACCGGCCTGCAGCAGCAGGATATTGACTGGCTGGTGCCGCACCAGGCAAACCAGAGAATTATTGCCGCCACCGTAAAAAAGCTGGGGATGAGTATGGACCAGGTCATCCTGACGGTAGGGGAACATGGCAACACCTCTGCCGCCTCCATTCCCCTGGCACTGGATGCCGGCTTGCGCGACGGACGCATTAAACAGGGCGACATCATCTTGATGGAAGCCGTCGGCGGCGGTTTCACCTGGGGCTCCGCGCTCGTTCGGTATTGACGAAGTATGACGGAAGAAAACAACATTTTAACGCCGGATTTTTTTCGTCAGACGAGGCGGGCGACGAGAGAGGGAGGGAGTGTGCATGTGCGCACATGACCGACCGAATGAGGAAGCCCAACGAAGTATGACGGAAAAAAGACAAGTTAAAACCGCATTCGTTTTTCCTGGGCAGGGCTCCCAATCCGTAGGCATGCTCGCTGAGCTGGCGCAGAACTTCCCCGTTGTCGGCGAAACGTTTACGCAGGCATCGGAGGTGCTGGGTTACGACCTGCTGGCCCTGTGCCAGGATGGGCCCGAGGCCACCCTGAACCAGACGGAATATACGCAACCCGCCTTATTGACCGCAGGTGTCGCCGTCTGGCGGGTCTGGCTGGAGCAGGGCGGGGAGACGCCGGTGTGTCTGGCCGGTCACAGCCTGGGGGAATACACCGCTCTGGTTTGCGCCGGCGTGGTCGAATTTAACGATGCGGTGGCGCTGGTCGCCGCGCGCGCACGCTTCATGCAAGAGGCAGTGCCGCAGGGCGCCGGCGCTATGGCGGCGGTGTCCGGTCTGGACGATGACGCCGTCATCAAGGTCTGTGCCGACGCCGCCCAAGGAGACGTTGTGGCGGCGGCAAATTTCAATTTCCCGGGACAGGTGGTCATTGCCGGCGCCACAGCAGCCGTGGCACGCGCCACTGAGTTGGCGCAAGCGGCAGGGGCCAGACGCGTCACACCATTGCCGGTCAGCGTGCCGTCCCACTGCGCGCTGATGCAGCCTGCCGCGGCGCGCTTGCAACAGCGCGTCAATGCAATTACCTTCAAACCTGCCGCTATTCCTATCGTACAAAACGTTGACGCTAAGGCCCGCACCGATCCTGAAGAGCTAAAACAAGCCCTGGTGTTGCAGTTGCACCAGTCCGTGCTCTGGTCAAAATGCGTACAGGCCATGCAGCAACGCGGCGTCACCCGGATGATCGAATGCGGCCCTGGCAAGGTACTCAGCGGCTTGCTCAGACGTATCGACAGAAACATAACCTGCATGAGTATTGGCGAGATGGCCGCCATGGAAACTGCATTAGCCGCGCAGGACGCCAATTAAAATCTTCTGCGTCAGCTATGGACAAAACCATGAACTATCAACTTGACAATCAGACAGCCCTGGTCACCGGGGCGAGCAGGGGCATCGGCAAGGCGATTGCCGCGCGCTTAGGCCGCGCCGGCGCCTGGGTCGTGGGCACATCCACTACTACCGAGGGCGCCGCTGGCATCACGGAGCATTTCCAGGCAAACGGGATCGCAGGCCGGGGACTGGTGCTGGATATCAGCGCAGAGGCTTCGGTGGCACAGTTGGAGGCAACCTTGAAAGAGGCGGCAATCATCCCATCCATTTTGGTAAATAACGCCGGAATTACCAGAGATAACCTGATGTTACGAATGAAACAACAGGAATGGGATGACGTTATCAACACCAACCTGAATGCCGTGTACCGCCTCAGTAAGCTGTGCCTGCGCAATATGATCAAGGCGCGCTACGGCCGCATCATCAATATCACCTCCGTCGTGGCCCTGTCCGGAAACCCGGGACAGACCAACTATGTCGCAGCCAAGGCCGGCATCATCGGTTTTACCCGGGCGCTGGCACAGGAAACAGGCAGTCGCGGCATTACCGTCAACTGCGTTGCGCCCGGTTTTATCGACACCGACATGACCGCGAGCCTGACCGAGGCCCAGCGTGAAAAACTGCTGGAACAAATTCCCCTGCGCCGTCTTGGCCTGGCCGAAGATGTCGCCGACGCAGTCGAGTTCATCGCCTCACAGTCCGCCGGCTACATTACCGGCGAGGTGCTGAACGTAAACGGCGGGATGTATATGGCTTAGCAAGGGATTTTTATGCCCGGCTCCTGTATCATGGGATGCCTCGACAGGGGACAAGGGACTAAATGGCAGCATCTCCTTATGCTGCACGGGCACCTCTAATTTTTAGAGGTGCCCTAATAGCAACAAATGTTAAATAAATACAACTTGAAACCAGGGATTATTTGGCTTATTGTACATCGGCTTTTGGTACTGGTACCGTTGAAGGAGGGTATATCACATGAGCAACGTTGAAGAACGGGTGATGAAAATCATCGTTGAGCAGTTGGGAGTGAAAGAAGAAGAAGTGACAAGTGAGGCGTCTTTTGTTGACGACCTGGGGGCAGATTCGCTTGATACAGTTGAATTGGTCATGGCTCTGGAAGAAGAATTCAAGATTGAAATACCGGATGAAGATGCAGAAAAGATAACTACCGTGCAACAGGCGATCGACTATATCGATCAGCACCTTGAATAACGTCGTATAAAACCTCTTGCAAGGCCGCTTCCCGGGTTGACCCGAAGCGGCCTTTTTCCATATCGAACAGCGCTTTCCAGACCGTGAACAAACGCAGGGTCGTTATTACCGGCCTCGGCCTCGTCACCCCGTTGGGTAACACCGTTGCCGAATCCTGGGACTCAATTCTGGCCGGCGGGAGTGGCATTGGCCCGATTACCCATTTTGACGCCGCTGACCACCCCGTCAGGATTGCCGGCCTGATCAAGGAGCTGGATGTGAATGCTTACATCCCCAGAAAAGATCAGAAAAAAATGGGGGTGTTCATACACTACGGTATGGCCGCGGGCATACAAGCGGTGCAGGATGCCGGGATAGACGCGGCGGCGGTGGACAAACACCGGGTCGGGGTCGCTATCGGCTCTGGCATCGGCGGTATTTCAGGCATAGAGAAAGGTGTGGAAACGCTACGGGACAGCGGCCCGAGACGCATCTCTCCGTTCTTTGTGCCGGCCAATATCATCAACATGATTTCCGGCGACCTGTCTATTCGCTATGGTTTTAAGGGGCCTAATTTTTGTATCGTTACCGCCTGCGCAACGGGCACCCATAATATCAGTGAAGCGGCGCGTGTCATTGAGTACGGCGCCGCCGACGTGATGGTGGCCGGCGGCGCTGAGTTTGGCTCATCCCCCACCTCCATGGCCGGCTTTGCCAACGCCAAAGCCTTGTCTGCCCGCAATGATGAACCGCAGCGGGCGAGTCGCCCCTGGGACGCGGAACGGGACGGTTTTGTGCTGAGTGACGGCGCCGGCGTCGTTATTCTGGAAGAATTTGAACATGCCCGGGCCAGAGGCGCGCAAATTTACGCGGAGCTCGCCGGTTCTGCCATGAACGGCGACGCCTACCACATGACGGCGCCGGCGGCAGACGGGGAGGGTGCCGCGCGCTGTATGCAGCAAGCGCTGGCGGATGCCGGTAT
The DNA here is from genome assembly GCA_026709915.1 of Gammaproteobacteria bacterium. GTDB lineage: Bacteria > Pseudomonadota > Gammaproteobacteria > Eutrophobiales > Eutrophobiaceae > JAAXHV01. The sequence continues at coordinate 5,049 of JAPORZ010000075.1, read as the reverse complement.
AGATAGCGCGGCCATTGATTACATCAACGCGCACGGCACCTCTACGCCGGCGGGTGACGTGGTCGAGAGCAATGCCATCAAACAGGTATTCGGCGCTCATGCGCAGCGTCTGGCTGTCAGTTCCACAAAATCCATGTGCGGCCACATGCTGGGCGCCGCAGGCAGTGTGGAAATCGCATTCTGCGCTCTGGCGTTGCGCGACCAGGTGGCGCCGCCCACCATCAACCTGGACCATCCCGATCCTGCGTGCGACCTGGATTATATTCCCCATGAAGCGCGACAACTGTCAATGAGCTATGTATTGTCCAATTCCTTTGGTTTCGGCGGCACCAACGGGTGCGTCATCCTGAAACGCATCTGACCCGCAGCGTTGCCGCGCCCGGCGCGGCGCTGGTTAACGGCGTGCCCGGCGGCGTCATTTCCGTGCATGATCGTGGTCTGCAATTCGGTGACGGCGTGTTTGAGACCATTGCCGTCCAGGCAGGTCTGCCACTGTGTCTGGAAGCGCACCTGCAGCGGCTGCAACAGGGCTGTGCGCGCCTGTGCATTGCCGTCCCTGAACACGCCCTGCTACAACAGGAGGCGCAGCAGCTGTGCGTCCCGGTTGCGGCAGGGGTATTGAAGATCATCGTCACGCGGGGCACGGGTGGGCGCGGCTATCAACCACCGGCAGCTATCTCTGCCAACCGGGTGCTGACCGTGCACGAGCGTCCCGTCTATCCGGTCGCATTTTATCGTGAAGGCATTCGCTCTTATGTGTGTCAGCGCCAGCTGGCCATCGGTTCCGACCTGGCCGGCATTAAACACCTGAACCGGCTGGAGCAGGTGCTGCTGCGTCAGGAGGTCGCGGCAACGTCGTGTCCTGAGGGCGTGGTGACAGACCCCGACGGCAACGTCATAGAGGGTAGTATGAGCAACCTGTTCATGGTAAAAAATGGTAAGCTGTTGACTCCCGACCTGGGCCGGGCAGGCGTCTGTGGCGTAGTCAGGGGTGCGATCATCAAACAGCGTCACGTTGCGGGCCTGGCAATCGAAGTCAAAGATATTAAACTTGAAGAATTATATGAGGCTGAGGAAGTATTTTATTGCAACAGTGTCATCGGCGTGTGGCCAGTGCGCAGCATCGGTTCGATCATGTTTAACAGTATCGATACGGCCCTGGAGATCATGCGGGAATTAACGCACGCTAACATTATTGCGGCCGTCTGATGACATACTTCCGCACGGCGCTGCCGCGCATAAAATGGCGACTGTTGTTCATACCCGTTGTCATTATCGCGCTGGCCGGGTGGTGGCTGTACCAGGATGTGCGCACGCAGCTTGATACGCCCCTGAATCTCGATAGCCCCGCACAATTCGTCATTGCGCCCGGTATGCCGTTGCGCGCGGTTGCCGAGGAAATGGCTGCGCGCGGCTGGTTTGAGCATCCGCGTTACCTGCAACTCGAAGGCCGGCTGCGCGGCGTAGAGACATCGATCAAAGCTGGAGAATACCTGCTCGAACCCGGTGTCACAGCCTTGTCGCTGCTCGACATGATAGTGGCTGGCCGGGTCGCGCAACATGCGCTGACGATACCGGAAGGCTGGACCTTCAGACAAATTATCAACGCGCTGCACGCACACCCGCACCTCAAACGCACCTTGCACTCAACGACGCCGGCACGCGTGATGCTCGAGATAGGCTATCCTGGCTATGCCGCCGAGGGGCGGTTTTTCCCTGACACGTATTATTTCCCCGCCGGTTCCAGCGACAGGGACTTTTTACGACGTGCCTTAAAACGCATGGAAACAGTATTAAACGAGGAATGGGAGACGCGCGCGCCCGGCTTGCCGTACCGGTCGTCGTACCAGGCTTTAATCATGGCCTCCCTGATAGAAAAGGAAACGGCCGTGCCCGAAGAGCGGGAACTTGTTGCCGGCGTGTTTGTGCGCCGGCTCGAGCAAAACATGAAGCTGCAAACCGACCCGACTGTGATCTATGCGCTAGGAGACAGCTTTGACGGCGACCTGCGGCGCCGGGACCTGAAACTGGACTCGCCGTTCAATACCTATCGCTACCGAGGCCTGCCGCCCACGCCCATTGCCGCCGCCGGCAGGGCCGCCATCCGCGCCGCGTTGCATCCGGCGCCGGGTGAGTCTTTGTATTTCGTGGCAACAGGCGATAACGGTGGACATCACTTTTCCCGCAGCCTGGCAGAACACAACCAGGCAGTGGCAAAGTATCAGCTTAACGACGCTGACGAACATTGAAGGGTTTACTGATTACATTTGAAGGTATTGAGGGTGTGGGTAAAACCACCCAGGTGCAACGGGCTTTCGACCTGCTGGAAGCCGAACACCCGGGTCGAGTGGTGGTGACCCGGGAGCCTGGCGGCACGCGCGCGGGCGAGGCTATACGCGAGATCATGTTGCAATCCGGCGCCGCTTACATAGATGGGATGACGGAAATGCTGTTGGTGTTCGCGGCGCGGCGCCAGCACCTGCGTGAACTGATAGAACCGGCCTTGCAAGCCGGAAAAATAGTGTTATGCGACCGCTTCACCGATGCCACGTTTGCCTACCAGGGCGGTGGGCGCGGCGTGCCGGAGCAGCACATCGAGCGCTTGCAGGATATGGTGCAGGATGGCCTCAGGCCGCACCTCACACTGTTGTTCGATGCGCCGGTGGAAACAGGTCTGGCGCGTCTTCGCGCGCGTAAGGATCTTGACCGTATGGAAACCGAAGCAGTCAATTTTTTCCGGCAAGTGCGAGCTAAATACCTGGAGCTGGCCGCTCGCCATCCTGATCGAATCCACGTCATTGACGCCAACGCCGATATCGAAACGGTGAGCGCCGCGGTGCGGACTATCCTGGCGGGACACAAGTTATGCTAACCTCTGATAAAACACTGCGTAGATGTCGATAACTTATCCTTGGCAAGTGCAACAATGGGAACGACTCAGGCTCGCCGCCCGTCAGGATCGCTTGCCCCATGCCTTGTTGTTAAGCGGCATTGCCGGTTCCGGCATCCGGCAGTTTGCCCTGGCTTTTGCGCGTTGCCTGCTGTGTGCCACGCCGACGCCCACGGGTCTGGCCTGCGGACAGTGCCGTTCCTGTTTGCTGGATCAGGCCGGCAACCATCCTGATATCAGGTTGCTGGAACCGGAAGCCGACAGCGCCCAAATCAAGGTAGAGGCGGTGCGCGACCTGATAACTTATTTGCAACTCAGCAGCCAGTACGACGGGCGCAAAATTGCCATCATAGAGCCGGCTGAAGGCCTGAACCGCCACGCCGCCAACAGCCTGCTGAAAACGTTGGAAGAACCGGCATCCCCGGCCTTGCTGATATTGATATCCTGCCAGCCCGCGCGTCTGCTGGTGACGCTACGCAGCCGTTGCCAAGGAGTCAATTTTACTGATATCGACCGGCAACAGGCCCTTAACTGGCTGCATGGGCAGCTTGCCGAACCGGCGCGCGCCGAGGAATTACTGGAGCTGGCCGGCGGCGCGCCACTGACCGCGCTGGAGCTGGCCGGGACCGACGCCTTGGAACAATGGGAAGAACTGCTGCAGGATTTACAGCAGGCCGCCCACCCGCACACCTATCCGGCAGAGATTGCCGAGAAATGGGTGAAACAGGACGCCGCGGAGCTACTAATCAGGCTATTGCGCCTGTTCAATAAAATGGCTGTATTGCATGCCACCGGCGCCACACAGCCCGGCGCACAATCGGGACTGAACGGCAAACTGTACAGGATGACAACGGAATTACGGCTCTCCATGCTGCTGGATTGCCACGCCCTGACCCTGCAGAACTACCAACTGCTCAGCGCCGGCAGCAACCTGAACAAACAAAGCCTGCTGGAACAGATTATCGTGTATTGGCAATCTATCCACAGGTAAGGCCTTACAACAACTGTGTTAATCTGCGCCAGTTGCAAACCATGACCATGAACAATTCATATTTAGTCGATTCACATTGCCATATCCCGTTAATTGAAATGGAAGGCGGCGCCGAGGCCGTTATCGGCGCCGCGCAAGCGGCCGGGGTAGTGCACCTGTTGTGCGTTTCCGTTGACCTGGAGTCTTTCCCTGAAATCAGGCAACTGGCGCAGTCCTACGCCTGTGTGTCCGCCTCGGTGGGCGTGCATCCCAATTCGTCCCCAAACATCGAACCAACCGAGGAAGTCCTGCTGAAACTGGCGCAGGACCCGGCGGTGATCGCCATCGGTGAAACCGGGCTGGATTACTATCGCAGCGAAGGTGACCTGGCTTGGCAGCAACAACGGTTCCGCACTCATATCCGGGCCGCGCGGGAAATCGGCAAGCCGCTGATCATCCACAGCCGGGAAGCCCGGGGCGACGTGATAAACATCCTGGCAGAAGAAGGCGCACAGGCCGTTGGCGGGGTCATGCATTGCTTTGTGGAAGACTTCGAGACGGCAAAGCAGGCCATGGACTTGAATTTTTACATCTCTTTTTCAGGCATTGTCACCTTCCGTAATGCCCGGGAGCTACAGGAGGTGGCAAAACAGGTGCCGTTAGACCGGATTATGGTTGAAACCGACTCCCCCTACCTGGCGCCGGTACCCTACCGCGGCAAGCAGAACCAGCCCGCCTATGTGCGCCACGTGGCAGAAAAAATCGCAGAACTACAGGACCTTGAGGTGGCGGAAGTGATCGAAACCACCACGCGTAATTTCAGGAAGGTCTTTTTCAATGATAACCACCTGTGAGTACAATACCGAATCGTCATACTTAGGAGGTCAACGGGCACGACTGATAACGCGTCCGCATACTTTCAACCCATCAGCACGTCTTCCCCGCCAAAGACGACATCGGTCTCGTTGAGCCCCTCAGCGCTGACGCCGGTGAAGGTAATGGTATCCCCGTCGTAGCCGGGGATACCGATACACAGCCCGTCCGGGCCGGGTTGCAGGTCAAGGTCGGCCAGGGACGTAATGCTGTCAAAGGCGCGCAGGTCCAGCCGGTTGTCCCCGCGCCGCGGACGCGCTTACCTGCGGTCTGCGGTCTGCGGTCTGCGGTCTGCGGTCTGCGGTCTGCGGTCTGC
>JAPORZ010000175.1 GCA_026709915.1 Gammaproteobacteria bacterium | reverse complement strand
GCACATCGGCGCCTGGCCTACCTTCAGCCTGTACCGGGACAAGGCTTACAGTCTCAGTCCGGAGATGAACATGGCGGTGTGTTCTGTATATGCGATGGAGGGTCAATGTTACTATCTTGCGCCCAGCGGTGTTGTTTCCGAAGATATGATTGAATTGCTGGGCGGCGCCGCTGTTAAACATGAATTACTCCTGCCTGGCGGTGGTTCTGCCATGATCTTCGGTCCGGATGGGGCGCCGTTATGCAGCTACCTGGATGAAAATGCAGAAGGGCTGCTGTATGCAGATATAGATTTGGGAGCAATATCCATCGCCAAATCCTTCGCCGACCCTGCTGGTCATTACTCACGTCCTGATGTTACCCGGTTATTATTGAATACTTCTCCCATGTCGCCAGTGGAATTTCTGAACACGGCTTCCGGTCGGGAGGACGGTATGGAAAAAGCCGATTGCGATATGGAATCCGGTACGCTATCCGGATCCGGTACAGAAGTCGTCCGGTAGCAGTGTCAAAACAAGGAGACGTTGCCGGCCAAGGACCGGGGCGCGCAAAGAAAGGGGGTGACATCATTACCAAGCAAGAGTGGTACGAGAAGGTCGCTCAGGGTGATGGCTGAATAACCTGTCAGACGAGGAGGAAATATGCCTCAAAACAACATGCCGGAAAATTGGGAACCACCGTATCCTGCCTGGACGGTTGAATTTGAGCCGGATGTTCAGGTGGTTGTGGTAGGGTACTTTGCCGCCCAATTCAAAAACAGCTCTGCTGACGAGTTCAAGGACTGGATGCGGCTTGCATTATCCATCGACAATGCGCCGCTACATCACCTGCAGGCATCCTATACTGACGTGGAAGGCTATATGAACCATGTCTTTATCTGTTATTGGACAAGTCAGAAATCCTACAATAGTTGGGCAGCGTTGCCCGCGGTTACAACATGGTGGAATGATCCCGCGCGATTGGATGGTGACGTCGGCTATTGGAGGGAGGTCATTTTTGCACAGATGGAGCAACTTGAGACTCTATTCTCATCAGAAAACGTGGCAGGAATGGCTATGTTGGCTTCCCGAGTGACCGGGCCAGTGCGAGAACATGCCTATTGGGGAGCGATGCGCGATCGCATGCCAGCATCGGATTACAACGACTTCAGCAGTAAATTCGGCGATGGACTGACCCGCCTGCCGGAAGTTGAAAGTAAAGGAAAACGGGTTCGAATAACCGCGCCGGAAAATATCTGCCTGATCCGTTCGGCACAGGACTGGACGCAATGCAAGGACGGCGAGCTTGGCATATATCAGAATGACGTACATCCCGTACTGATAGAAGGCATGAATTTCATCCGCGACAACCCTTTGGAAACGGGCTGCATCAGTTGTCGTTTGATGGATGAACTGACCGAAGCCGGAGAGAAGCAGGCAAAGACATTCGGTATGGCATACTTTCTTACCATGGCGCACCTGGAGGCATGGGTCAAATCGCACCCCACCCATCTTGCGATATTTCGCAGTTTTCACACGATGGTGAAACAACTGGACTTCCAGCTGGATTTAAGGCTCTGGCATGAGGTGATTGTATTGCCTGAGGGCGAGCACGTATTTGAGTACTTCAACTGTCATGAAAAAACGGGACTGTTACCCTTCTTTTCACCCGCGGACGTGGCAGGCTAATCTTATTGAGGCTTCATTGATTCTCCACTGATTCTCCATGGACCAGTACCTGATTACCAAAGCGCCCGTCCACTCGACTGATGAAGCCTCAGAAAAAGACCGGCTTGACTACTGGATAGACCTGATATGTGACGAATTCGTGCAACTTGACTGCTCCATCAGTGAGCACAAAAACTTCAAGGGCAGACTTTGCGGTTGGGACTTGGACGATGTGCGTGTTTCGGAAGTCAGTGGTGAAGCACAGCATGTTACCCGCTCAAAAAAACAGATCGCCAAGGCCAGGGAAAGGGAGTTCCTGTTAAGTTTACAAATGGATTATACCGGCATTCTCAGTCAGGATGGCCGGGTTGCCCGGTTACAGCCGGGGGATTTTGTTATCTATGACAGCGCCCGACCTTACTTCCTGCATTTCGATCAACCGTTTCGCCACGTTGTTTTGCAAATCCCTTACGATTCACTGGCCGAGCATTTTTTGCAACCGGAAAACATTACAGCCCGCACGGTGTCGGCACAAACTGCCGTGGGCGCCTTGGCTTCACAGTTCATTCAGTCTGTAGCCTGTCGGGTGGATACCCTTGCGCCCCAGGAGCGTCATGTCATTAACCAGCATCTTATTGAACTCATAGTGCTTGCCATGAGTTCGACAGCTTCGTTACGCGAAGCGGACGGGCAGTCCATAGCAAGAACCGCAATGCTGGAACGGATAAAGCAATACATCGAAACCAATATCCGCCATCCGCAGCTCAGTCCGGGGCTGGTAGCCAGACATCACCGGATCAGTGAACGCTACCAGCGCATGCTGTTTGCATCCACCGGGACCACTATTTCCAGATTCATATTGGACCGGCGCTTGGAGTTGTGCCGGGAAATGCTTGAGAGCCCTGAATTGTCCGATTACAGCATTTCACAGGTCGCTTTCAGCAACGGTTTTAATGACGCTTCCGGCTTCAGCCGCAAATTCAAGGAGCATTACGACGTAACCCCAAAAGAATATCGGGCAATGAAAATACAGGCCACCTCTAAAAATTAGAGGTGGCCGTGCAGCATTATGGATATGCTGTCATTTTCAGGCACGTAAGCACTTGAAAATGACAAATCATCAGGGTAGGGGGTTTATACATCCGCAGGCTGCCCGTCAGAACTTCCCTGCATTTTCAATACGGGCGCTCAGAGATGAGATGCGCAGCGCCGCTTCGTTCATGCGGAACAGCTGGCTTTGCAAGGCGCCCTTACCGGTTTTGCCTTTTCTCATGGTCTCATAATCGGCGGTCAGGCGTTTGTGGTCCTGCATTGCGGTCGCCAGCAGCGATTCGAGTTCTGCCCGGCTGTGCGTCTCTGTCGGCTTGCCGGGGCCAGACGTCGGTTCGGTGGCAGCCCGCTTATCGACGTGTTGCGTCGGCCAGGTTTGCGCGTTTGCGGCAGCCCTTTCACCGACATGTTGTAGCGGCCGGGTTGGCGCGTTCGTGGCAGGTGTCACGTCCTGCGTGCTGGTTGACGGCGCGGTGCGGAAACTGCCTTGCGTTGCCGCCAGCGCTTCCTGCACCACCGCTTCCATGTCGATACCGGGTGCCGCTGCACGCGGTTGCGCCAGCGTTTGCAAGGCTTTGTCGTAGCCGTCGTGCAGCTCTGCAATTTGCTGTTTCAGGTCTGCGACTTGCTGCTCATCAAGGTTTGAGACCGTGTGGAAACTCTGCGCTTCGGCCAATGCTCCTTGCAGATGCCGGTACAGGACGGTCAGCTCCTTATGCAGCGCGCCGATGTTCGGGTTAGCGTCTGTTTGTGCGGCCAGCGTCGCTAATGCTTCCAGGGTCAACTGCTTGACGTTACTGGTGTCCGTCGCCTGTGCGCGCGCAGACGCCAGCGCCTGCAGCGCCCGGTCCTGCTCGCCGGTAGTGAGCGCCTGTATGGCGGGCGTGGGTTTGCCGGACTGCACCGTGTCCAGGATTGCCTGGCGCGCCTGTCCTTGCTGGCTGAGCTGCATGGCCAGCGTTTTTTCCATGTCGCGGAAATTCACCGCGGAGAATGCCGTGCCCTTGAAGTTTTTCAGGGCGCGTGCGGCGTCGGAAAATTGCCGGTTGTAGTCCCCTTCCAGCTTGCTCTCGCCCAGCTGCAACAACGCCTTGAACATGTTATCGATACTGCTCTCCCGGCTCTGCCGCAGCGCTGCTGACAGGGTCTCGAAATTCTCCTTGTCGAACAGGTTGACCAGACACTTGACGGCGCGCCCCGCGAATGTGCCTTCCCGGCCCGGGCCGGCCATGACCCAGGCCACCAGCTTGCCCTTAACACCCTGAGCCCCGCCAACCTGCTGCAGGTCGCCATGGCGGTCCACCGTCTGCCGGAAACGACCGTCTTGCACCGTGCGCAACAGGTCTTGGGCATTGTGGAAATTGATTGCCATCGTGAGCTAAACCCGGGCGCCGTAATCCTGGATGGCGTCTGTCGGCGCGTCCTGTTCTGCGCTGGTGAAAGGTTCTAACAGGCGCGCCTGCCAGAATTCGGCCAGATTGACAAATTCCTCCAGTACCGCCAAAAACTGCGGCTGGCGCAATGCCGACAGCCGTTCTGAACGAATCATCACGATGCTGCCACTGGTTTTGTCAACGCCCAGAGTGGCGCCGCCGGTGCCGGAGAAAAGATAATTTGCATCCAGCAGGGCGGCCAGTTGTGCCGGGTTTGCATCCGGCCCGGCCTGCCCCAAGGCGCAACAGATATAAAACGATTCGTTGTCTTCGCACAACTCAAGGCTGACGGCAACCTCGTCAAACAACAGCTTGCAGATATTATCCTCATTTGCGCACAGTTCCGGGATGCCGATTGCGGCGCCCAGTTCGGCCAGCAGGTTGTCGAAATTACGGCTCATCAGCTATGGCTCAGGCAGCAGTGTTCCGGGTTGCGTCGGTCATGCCAACAGGTCGCGCAGTTGGGTTTCTGCATCCAGCAACCCCTGCAACTCGGCGCCGAACTGCTCAGCGTCGCGGCAATTCAGCGGCGAGCAGTCCAGCGCCAGACCAGGACGGCCCTCATCAATATACAGGCGCAGCAGACTGCGTTTGCACAACTCGCCGTTGGTCTGCAACATCCCCCGTAGCAGCGTATAGGTTTCTTCCGCGTGCAACTGCTCATGCAGTGCCTGCGCGGTGACGCTATATACGCTTACATGATCGGCGGGGGGGTAAAATTCCACATGCAATGTCACCCCGTCCACGGTAATTACCAGATGCTCGTCGTGCAGCGCGTCGTCGGCGAGGTTGAAGCGTTGCGCCAACTCCGTCTTGCAGTGGGTGATAAAATCCATCATACCTGCTGGCTCGGCTGCAAGCCGTGCGCGGCGTCGGGTCGGGGTTCGACGGCGGCAGGCCCGGTCTGCGGTTGCTCGTTCCACAGTTGCGCCAGCTCCGGGTCAACCTCGTCGGGAAAACGCTCCAGGCGCATTGCCACGACCACCCCGAACAGGGAACGGATCAAGGCGCGCAACCGCGCTGGCGTTAATACCGCATATAACGCCTTGCAGTTCAGCAGCACCGCATTGCTGTCCTGGTCATGCGAGACGCACAGGCCACGGCTGGCCCCGGCGCACCGGTTCGCCGCCAGGAAATAGCTGAAGTGGTCTGCTTCTTCCCGGTAAAAGTCTGCCGCGTCGGTGACGTCTGTGCGGAAGTCTTCGCTTTCCAGCTCGTCGCAATATATAATCGGCGCCACCAGACGCAAGTGGTCGTCGTGCAGGTGGATAAAAACAATCAGGCTGTCATTGGCGTACAGCGCGCCGACGCCGGCATCAGCGTCAGGGGGCTGGTACACAACACCTGCCATGTCCCCCAGGCTGCGGTCAATGAAGTCCGGCTCAAGCACCGACAAACTTGCCCGAGCCCAGATGTTGCAGGCGGGTCATCATTGAGTCCATGCGCCGGGTGATGGAAGCCAGCTTCACCTTGTAGCCCGGGCTGCCCGTGTTCATCTTCTGTATTTCGTGGTTGCCGGAATGCAGCAGAATTTTGCTGAACAAGCCCTTTTCTTCGTCATTCAGGGCGCCGCCGGGTTGCGGCACTGCGCCGCCTGCCAGCTCAATGCGGGTTGCCAGGAACTTGATTTCTGCGTCCAGCTGTCCGGTTCGATCCTTGCCGCTCTTGCAGTTGTATTGCGGGTCCAGGCCCATGCGGCTGGTCAGCAACGCCAGGCGCGCCGGTAATGCGTAGGGGTCGTTGTTTTCGGTGTGATGGGATTTAGCCTCCCAGATATTGCCGATCTGGTCTGCCAGCTGCCTGATGAGGCGCGCCTCCTGGCTATCGCCTCTGCCGGCGTCTGCCAGCGCTTGCAAATGCTCTGCCACCAGCCCGGATGCGGGCGCCTCGCCCGACTTGAAGTTCTCGCCCAGCAACAACTTCATGGAGCGTCCGCTGATTTCGTCGGCCTTGCCCCAACTGCCGAGGTACTTGCTTGATTTCCCCAGCGCCAGGTCATTGACACCGGCGCTGAACGTGAGCGGCGCCACCTCCACCAGGACGGTTTTTTCCATACCGTCCGGCCCGGTGACGGTGACCGGGAGCGGCTCCTCGGCGAGCGCCTGCAGCGCCTTGTCCTGATTCCGGGTCATGCGCAATTCATTGTAATTCTCGAGGATGTTGAAGGTCGTCGAGGCGATTGAGCGCATATAGTCCGGCGTGACCAGGTTGATACTGGGCAACACCATTTTGACGCGCGGCGGTTGCGCCGTGCTGCGGGCTGCTGCATCCATGAGTTTGGCGTTATGCTGCAAGTGGAAGCGCACCAGGTCTTGCGCCCGGTTGCGATTGGCCTGCAGGCGCGCGGCCTTGCGCAGGCGGAAGCCCTTGATGCTGAAACGCGAGGTCATGTATTTGGCGCAACGCTCCACGCCAAGCCGCTCTGCCTGCTGCGGCAGTGTGGTTCTGATCAGGTCGTGCAACTCCTGGCGCGGCAGGCTGCGCAGGTGCGGGGGGCGCATGCCGAAGGCGCACAGGACGCCGCAACGGGTGCCCTCGAACAGGGTCTTCCCGGCGCTATCCTGAAACTGGCTACGCCACATGTTGGGCACGCGTGTATATGAGTGCGTATCGGAACACAATACTCCCGTGTTTTTGCCGGGTTGTGCGGACACATCCGGCGTGAGCTCGCTGTGGTAATCCTGGCCGGCGTGGTTGAAGGTTTGTTGTATCGGCTTGAAATCGGCGCGCAACGCCTGTTTCAAGTGTTGCTCAAGCCGTTTGCCGACCTTGGCGGGGTTGGCCATTTCCTTGAACAGGGGCTTATCAGCCGCGGCCACGATGCTCAGATCGCTGGCCCGTTCCAGGCTGCGGGCAACCAGCAGGGCAGCCTTCTGCTCGGGTTTGAGCACGCCGGCCGGTGAGTGGTCGGCGCCGGTCAACTGCGGTGGCTGCGCCTCAGGGTTATCAAGGTAGCTGTCCACCTGACGCAGGAAAAATTCCCTGGCCGCGCTTTTTTGCGCCGCGGACGCCGACTTGTCACCCAGGTATGCCGCCATTGCGCTATGTTGTAATTTGGCCCCGGCCTTCAGGTCGCGGGCTGCCAGGGCGCCGGTAAATTCAGTGGGGTGCGCCAGTTCTGCCGCCAGCCAGCCGGAATCGCCGGCGCCGTCGGTATTGCGGTAAGCAGCCGGGTTGACAGCGGCGGCGGCCTGCAGCAGTTGCCGCGCCCGCCCGGTAATATCACGGTTGATGGCAAGGTGCCCGGTGTCGGCGCCGGGTAGCGTCTCCTGCAGCAGCTCCGACAAGGTGGCCAGACCTGCCTGCGCGCAGTGGGCCTGACGCTCAACCAGCGATGCCTCGGCGCCCGCTGCGGAGCGGTTGGCGGCGCGCGTCATCCATTCCTCCAGCACGGTGAGCCGGGGCGTCTCGGCGCTGTCGGCGCGGCGCTGGTCGGCAACGTCGATAGCATTCGCCGCGAACTCCGCACGCACCTCTTGTAAGTCCTGACCCAACCCGGCAAGGTCATCCCCACTGAGGCTGAGCGCACCCGCGTCTGAACCCGGGCCGGGACCCGGCGTGTCCAGCGCGTGCAGGGAAAGCGGCGTTGCACTGCGGGCGTTGAAGTTGGACGCACGCACGCCAACTGCGGTCGCGGTAGCGCTGCGCGCGGCCGTGGCCCGGGTAGCGGCCCGGGCCGCGACCGTTTCCGGGTTTGAGTAAGCTCTTACGGAAGTGACGGGAGGCGCCATAGTACTGTATTACGTTACCTTCATGGCCTGAAGATGGTGAAGCCACCGCCGGGAGCAGCCGGCCGTGGCGCTTCGGCAAGGTGGGCGGTCAAGGCTTCCGCACGGTTCACCAATGCTGCAAGCTGTTGTTCAAAAACATCCGGTGCAGACGGGTCCGTATCAACCAGGACCAGCGCCAATACCAGATGCTCTTCTTCCCCTGAACTATACAAGTTCAGGATGCACTCGTCAAGGTAGAGGTAGTTGAACAGGTAGCTGCATGACTTTTCTATCAGGCGCTCTCGTTCTTCGGGTTGCGCCGGCAGGGGCGCCACCTCAGCCAGCACGTAGAACTTGCCGAGCTCCTCGAACAGACTGACTTCAACGCCGTCAAACCCGAGCTGGTAGTGGTCGCGTGCATCAGGCTCAGGCGTAGGCAGGCCATGTCTGGCACAGAACTCACTTAGCAACTGCAAACACTGACTGTTCATTAGGGCGCCTCTATTTATTAGAGGCGCCCGTGCGGCATAAGGATATGCCGCCATTTTCAATCACGCAAGTGATTGAAAATGAAGGAAATGAAAAATCACACTTTTTCATTTCCGTCTCTGAAAATGCCATGGAGGGCATTTTTAGAGGTTCCCATTATAAGCGCCGACGCTAGCCGGCAAAGTGCTCCGCAAGCGCTGCTTCGATGGCCTGCAGGAAGATGTCCAGGTTCGCATCCACGCTGCCCATGTCGCTTTCCAGACGGCAGCCCGTGCCGTTGAGCGCGGCGTTTTCAATGATCTCCGCGGCCGGCAGCCCGGCCGCTTGCATGGCCTCCCGGATTTTTGCGCGCAGCTGCGGCGCCTCGGCGTTTGCCGGTATCTGGATCTTGATATTCGCCTGATCGCGAAATTGTTGCAGGCCGTTTTTAATCAGCCGGGTGACCAGCTCCGCGTCGTCATAGTCATCGAGCACGCGGCGTAAGGTCGTCATGACGATCCTTACCAGCGTTTGCTCTATCGAGGAGATATAGTCGATAACCTGGGCCGTAGCGGAAAAAATCAACTCCGCCTCCTGCGCCTTGGCCTGATTCAGCCCCGCCTCATAACCCGCTTTTTCCTGCTGCTCATAGACCTCCGCCTGCGCCGCCTGCGCCTGACGCTGCTGTTCCGTTATCTCGTTGAGCAACTGCCGCGCGTCCAGCCACAGGCGATAATCCTCAGCCTTGATAATTTTGCGATCAAACGTAATCCGGTCGCGGTAATCCGGTAATGAAAATTCGGCCATGCTCAACCGTCCTCCGGCGCGAGCAGGGCGCCGAGCAGTTTGCGACCTTCATCGACCAGGGCCGGGTCGTTCAGGTGGCGGCTGCAATAAAGGGCGTAATCTTCCAGACTCGACCAGCGCCGCGGGCCCGCATGTGCGGCGCCGTGGCGCGCGGCCAGACGCCGCAATGCCAGTGGTTTGGGCCAGGTAAAATAAAACCGCCGTTTATATGCGTCGGCTTCCTGTTGCAGTATATTGGTCAACAGCGTCAGCCCGGCGGCGTACACCAGCACGCGGCAACGCAGCAGGTTGTCGCACGGCAAGGCCGGCAAAAAATCTGCGGACGCGTACTTGTGGCGCAACGGCAGGCGCAGCGCCAGGGCATAATCCGCCGGCCCGAAGGCCTGCAGCAGCCGCCGCTGTTGTGCTGCGGCAATGACAGGGGCCAACCGCGCCCGGTACACCACCAGGCCCAGCAGGTATATGAGGCGCTTCTGCTGCGGGTAGGGCAGCAAGGCAACGCGTTTGTACGGTTGCTCGAAATCGTAATCAAACTGCGCGTCTATGCCGTAATGACGCAAGATTATTTGTGAGAGTTTTGCGGCCGCCGCCGGCGCCGTTACAGCCTGCCGGAACAGTTGTGCCGGCGCCCCGCCGTGCGGCCACCAGCTGGCATGACAATAGGAAACCGGATCAAGGTTGAACCTGACAACCGCCGTTGCCAGAGTGTCAGCCGCCATGGGCGCTGCCGGGTAATTCATTTGTCGCCGGTTGCCGCGTCATCATTGTTTTGCCTGCCGGCGCAGCAACAGCACGATGCCTGCAACCAGCGCCGCGATCAGCGCCGCGACCAAGCCGACGAGCACATAGAAACGGCCGACCGAGGCGGTTTCTATTTTCAGGTTGACCCCGCGCACCGTGCGCAACCCGTCCTCGGCAAACACTTCTACCGGGTTGCTTCCCGCCGCCGCCGATAAAGTGACGGAGACATCCTGGTAAGCCAGATTATTGATGCTGCTGGAAACCAGTTGCCTGATTTTGGGAATTTCACTATCGAGATTGAATTCAGGATTGTATTTGATGAACACCGCCGCCGACAGTTTTTCCGGGTGCGGCTGCCGGTTGGGGCCGGCTTGCCTCCTGCCGGCCTCTGCCTCCAACATGGACAAGTGCACCTTGACAAAAATCACGCCGTCAATTTTGGACAGGCTTTCGGAAATTTCCTGGGAAACGGCGAAGTTAAACCGCACCTTGCGTTCAAAATCAGTAGTGACCAGACCGCTGTCGCCAAACACCTCGTTGACGTTGGTGTAACGCTCCCAGGGGTAACCGTGGGCATGCAGGAGGTTCACCGCCAACGGCACCTGGCTTTTGGGCACGGAGATAATGATTCCTTCTTTGGCCACGGTCTTGTCTGTTGCTATGCCGTTTTCCAACAGCAAGGCCATCATCTCATTGCTCTCCTGCTCGGTCAGGCTGTTATACAGCGACACCTTGCCGCAACCCGCAAGCAGGAGCAACAGAATTGCCAAGTACCTGACCTGCATTGCTCACCGGCGCACTCGGGGTCCGGCCCCGACGGGGGCGCCCTCAGTGCCTCAGCTCATCCTGTATGCTGCGCGCCATGCGCAAGGCGCCGGCGTCATCAGCATGATCGAGCAGGTGTTGCGCTATCGTTTCCGCCTCAGCCTTGTGCCCGGCATGCATCAGCAGGAATGCCAGCATGGAGACGATGTCGGGATCTGCCTGTGTGTCACGGTAGTCGATGCCGGTGCGCCGCAGCACGGTTACTGCCTCCGCCGCGTTGTTATCGAAGCAAAGCAGCAGCAGCGCTTCACCCAGCGTGCTCGCCGGGCCGTCCGGGCGCGCGGCCTTGTGCGCGTCCATCAGTGTCTGCGCGCATTCCCGGGAGTAACCGGTGTAGGCGCAGGTAAAGCCCAGTTCCAGCATCAGCGACAAGGCGTCGCGGTGGCGCTCTTCGTTAAAATCAATCATAAGCAGGCGCCGTAGCTCAGGCCTTCTGGGCAATGCTGGTAACGGTGTTTTTGAAATCAGACACCATCGCCGAAGACATCTTCAGCAATGCTTCAAAATTCCCCTCCACCGCCTGCAACTTCAGCATTGCAGTGGGATCCGTTACGTCCATATTATTCAACATATCGGCAATTTTATCAGTCTGGGCGCTGATGCCCTTGTTGACCGTGTCAACGATGGTGGTAACATTCAAGCTGGTCATTGCAAATTCCTCACGTTGCTCGTTTCGGTTCAGGGAACCTCTAAAAATGCTCTCCGTGGCATTTTTAGAGGTGGCCTTCGATCTCCGCCGGCGACGCACCTTATCGTCACCCTGCTGCGGGCGTTCATTATAGTACAACGCTTTTCGGGATTCAATGTTGAGAGTTGTTATAACGCTTTTCGGGATTCAATGTTGAGAGTTGTTATAATGAACCTGCAAGGCGCTGACGGCGCGTCTTGTAAACAATGCCGGACAAT
>JAPORZ010000257.1 GCA_026709915.1 Gammaproteobacteria bacterium | reverse complement strand
CCACCGGCGCGACCATCGCCACCGACGAGGCCACCGGCACCATCACCGACGACGATGCGGCGCCGACCGCGCTCACGCTCACCGTCGATGCCGACACCGGTACCGAGGGCGTCCAGGACAGCCTTGCCGAGGACGGCGGGGTGAAGACGGTGCGGGTCACCGCGACGCTCGGCGGCACCTCGACCTTCACCACGGCGACGACGGTGACGGTGGCGGTGGGCACGAGCGACGACAGCGCCACGGAAGCGACGGACTACGAGACCGTCACCGATCAGATCATCACCATTCCCGCTGGGCAGTCGAGCGCCCATGTGGACTTCACGCTGACGCCCAAGCAGGACATCCTCGCCGAGGGCGACGAGAGTATCGCCCTTGAAGGCACGGCGACGGGCCTCGACGTGACCGATACCGAGATCACGCTCACCGACGATGATGGCGCGCCCACGGTGGCGCTCAGCCTGTCCCCGGCCACTATTGACGAGTCTGGCAAGACGAACATCAGCACGGTGACGGCCACCTTAAGCGGCGCGATCAGTGAAGCGCTGACCTTAACAGTCGCCGCTGGCGCCGGGGTGACGCTCAGCGCCAATAAGGTCTTGGCGATTGCCGCCGGGCAGACTGCCAGTACCGGCACGGTCATGCTCACGGCCATTGACAACGACATCGACGCTGCCGATCTCAAGGTCACTATCTCTGCCACGGTCACGGGCGCGAGCGGCATTGCTGCCCCGGCCGCGCAGACGCTCACCGTCACCGACGATGACACTGCCACGCTGTCCATTGCCGATGCCACGGCCGCCGAGGGTAGTACGGCTACCTTCAAGGTCACGCTGTCCACACCGAGCGCCCAGGCCGTGACGGTCACTGCCACCACATCCGAAGGCACTGCCACCGATCCGGAGGACTACACGCATAAGACCGAGACACTGACCTTTGCCGCCGGGGAGACGAGTAAAGACTTCACTGTTGCTATCGCCAATGACACCGAAGCTGAGCTGGACGAGACCTTCTCAGTTACCCTGTCGGCGGCCAGCGGCGCCACTATCACTGACGCCACGGCTATCGGCACCATCACCGGCGCCACGGCCACCGGTACCATCACCGGCACCATCATCGACGACGATGAAGAAGAGGAGGAAATCATTACCCCGCCGACGCCGCCCACGACCCCTGCTGTCAGTATTCGCGGCGGACCAGCGGTAACGGAAGGCGAACACGCGGTGTTTACCCTGACGGTGAGCCCGCCACCAACGACGGCGCTGTCGGTCAACCTGAGTGTCGGCCAGCGCGGGCGCTTTGTCGCGCAGTCGCGCCTGGGGAGACTGATCGTGCTGGTGCCCACTTCCGGCAGGTTGAATTATCGGGTGCCGACCCAAAATGACGGTGAAGACGAGCCTAATGGCGCGGTGCGGGTCAGTCTTCAATCCGGGGCTGGTTACGACGTTGCGGATGCCCCGGCTGACACGGCCACGGTGACGGTGCGTGATAACGATGTTAACCGGCCGCCACCGCAAGAACCGGCGCAGCTCAGCGTCGGGCCGGCTACGGCCGTAGAAGGCAATCCGGTGGTGTTCACATTGAACATATCACGGCCGCTCAAAAAACCGATTGAACTGCTCTACAGTACGGAAGACAGGACGGCGCAGGCAGGACAGGACTACACGGGCGCCGAAGCGGTGCTGTTCACCATACCGCCGATGACTACCTCGGCGCAGCTGCGCATAATGACCACGGATGACGCGCTCATTGAGGATACAGAGTTGTTCACACTGGCGTTGTCGCTGGCAGGGAATGATGCTATCCCGCCGGCTCGTATCACCGGCATAATCAAGGATAATGATGATGTGGGGATCAGTGTGCAGGACGCTGAAGTGCAGGAGGGTGCGGTGTTGCGCTTCCCGGTGGCATTGTCGGCGGTGTCCGAAACTAACGACGTGTCGGTGAGCTGGTCGCTGGCCGCGGGTACGGCGACGGCCGATGTGGACTACGTGAACGACAGCGGCGTGCTGACCATTCCCGCCGGGAAACAGGGTGGCACAATAACGGTGACGACCGTCCAGGACCGCCTGGACGAGCCGGACGAGACCCTGACGTTGACCTTGTCGGCGCCACGTCATGCCGTGTTATCCGTGAGCTCGGCCACCGGCACGATTGCGGATGATGATAAGACCCCGACACTGCGGGTGGCTGACGCGGTAGCGGAGGAAGGCGATGTGCTCGAGTTCCAGGTCAGCATGGACGGCGCCTCGGCGCAATCCGTGTCGGTGAACTGGTCATTGGTTGCAGGCACGGCGACGGCCGGTGTGGACTATGTGAACGACAGCGGCGTGCTGACCATTCCTGCCGAGACGCAAGGCGGCACGATAACGGTGGTGACCGTGCAGGACAGTCTGGCTGAGATGAATGAGACCCTGACTTTGGAACTGACCGCGCCCCGTCATGCAGTGCTGTCCATGAGCGTTGCGACCGGCACCATCGAGGACGAAGACGCGCTCCCGCCGCTGAGTGTTAATGACGCCGAGACCATGGAAGGCGGTACGCTGGAATTTGAGGTGAGCATGGCCGGGACGGCCGGGCGGGACGTGTCGGTGAACTGGTCGATCAGTCCCGGTAGCGCCAGCCCGGGGCGGGATTACGAAGCAGACAGCGGCGCCTTGAGCATTCCTGCCGGCGCTGACCGCGGCATGATCATGATCAGCACTATACAGGATGACCTTGATGAACCCGACGAAACCCTGTTCCTGACCCTGTCATCGAACATGGAAACACCACGAGGACCGGCCGCCCGCAGTTACCTAAGAATGGAGAGAGACCGGGCAACGGGCATGATTATAGACGATGATGAAACTCCGCAACTGTCAGGCGAGGACGCGGCGCCGGTGTCGGAAGGTGGCTTGCTGGTATTCCGCCTGTATTTATCAACAGCGTCGATGTTACCCGCGAGTGTGGATTGGCGCACCGGGGGCGGCACTGCCAGCGCCGATGTTGACTATCAGTCCGCCTATGGCACGCTGCAAATCCCGGCGGGTGAGACGGTTGCTGAAATAGTCGTGCAAACCCTGGACGATGCGGTGCCTGAGGATGAGGAAACAGTCATGCTCTCATTGGTCGGTAATGAATATGTGCAGCTTGAGGTCAGCGAACTCACCGGTCGTATCCTGGATGATGATCAACAGACTGCTGCGCGCTTGCAGGAAGTAAACAAGGCAGCTCTGCCGCAAGTCACCGCCGCCCTGGCGCATACCAGAATTACCCAGCTGGATGAGTGTCTGCAAGGCGCAGGCGGGAGCGCTGATTTCGGCGCGGCCCTGGGTGCTCTGGTGCAACGTCTGCCGCAGTCCAGTGCAGTCTTGCAGGACGATGATCGCTCTGTGTGGGAACGTTTTGGTGGTAGCCGCTTCCGCCATACCCTGCGCGCCGCTGCCGAAGATGAAGAGGGCGCCGGCGACGCCGGCGGGGAGTCTGGCATTGAGGATGTCACGTTGTGTGGCGGGCTTGACTGGCGGCGCCTGGCCGACGACCGGCGCGGCGTTGGTTGGGAGGGGTCGTTGTACGGCGGCTACCTGAGCGGGCATTTACGCTTCGCCAACGACCTGGTGGCCGGGGTGAGTGTGTCACAGAGTTTTGTGGATATTGGTTATGAGGCCGGCACGGCGCAGACGCAGGGAGATTGGGAACTGTCCCTGACCGGGGTGCAACCCTATCTGGCCCGCAGCTGGTCTGAGGGCGGACGCCTGTGGGTAATGGCTGGCTGGGGCGCCGGCGAGCTGACGTTGCAAGAGGCAGGGCTGCCGGCTTCGGCTACATCCACCGACAATCACCAGGACACCGACGTCAAGCAATGGCAGAGCGCGCTGGGCGGCGCGCTGCCATTGAAGTGGGGCGCCGGCGCTGCCGGCCGTTGGCAGCGCGGCATTGACCTGAAAGGCAGCGCCTGGTGGAGCCGTATGGAAATAGAGGCAAATGAGTCGTTATTGTATGGTGTCTCCGCCGATATTCATGGTCTGCGCGCGCTGCTGGATACCCACGTCAGCCGTCGTTTTGATAGCGGCGCGGGCCTGACGCTCAATAGTGGCGCCGGTCTGCGTTATGACGGCAACGCCGGTGGCGCCGGTCTGGAATGGGTCGGTGGATTCAGCTATACCGGCGCCGGCAGCCGCTTGCAGACACAACTGAACGCGCGCAGCCTGCTGTTACGCGGCGCCACTAAGGAATGGGGGCTGTCCGCACATGCCAAACTGGCGCCCCGCGCTGACGGCAGCGGCTTCTCGTTTGCCATGGCGCCGGCCTGGGGAGAAGTGCAAAGCGCGTTTGATTCCCTGTGGGACGGTGATCTGACGGGCTACGACCGGCAGCAGGGCACAGGTTTTGCGCCGTTATCCGGGGGCGGCCGCAGCGGCGCAACGTTCGAGGCCGAATTGGGTTACGGGTTCAGGCTGCCGTGGCAGCGCGGTCTCATTACCCCCACCAGCGCCTATCGCGTCGCGCCTCTGGGTAGGGAGATGGAGCTGGGGCTGCGTTGGACCTGGCGCCCCGGACTGGAGCTGGAGCTTGACTGGCAGTACCGGGAGCAGGGCGCAGAGTCCGACCCGATAACCGGTTTGTTCCTGAAGTTTATTATCGGCCCGCGCAATCATTGACAGTAACCAGGCCGCCGCGGTGTTGTGCGTTGCGGCGGCAGCTTGCCGATAGCGCAGGATATGGATACAATGGCGCAGTATCTGCAGACGCGTCGGAGGCTGGAGGCGGCTGAGCTGTGTCGGCGGATGAATCTTGCTACCGGGAGACAAACCTCATGTTGGGAGACAGTATTCAAATGATCGATTCCTCGCTGACCGGTATCGACCTGCTCGAACATGTCAGCGCCGGTTACGCAGCAAAGGGGTTGCAACTGCCGTATGTGCCGGATCAGCTCGTGGCCTCTATGCAGCAGTTGGACAGCGAGTATTTTTTTGCCTCGGCAGCCTCACTACCATTGCCGCTGGATTTTATCCCCGCCTGGACGAGGGCCATTGTTGCGCCGGAAAATGATGAACAGCAACAGCTTGTGAACCGGGATTACCTGTTCTTCGGCGAGGCCGGCTATGGCGTGAACAGCTATTTTTATTATTATTTCCTGCATACAGGCTCGGTTTACCTGTTTTACAGCCATCCCTATGGGGGCATTTACCTGGATAATGAAAGCGCCGCGGCCAGGATTAACGCCGACCAGGAACTGATTGCTCAGGCCTTTGCGCAGCCGCGTGCAGGCGCGCAAGCGGACGCCGCGGTTGTCATTGTCGCCGACGGCAAGGCAAAACGTTACGGTTGGGGGACGCTGCCGACCGCTGGGGACGGCGCCGGCGATGGCGCCATCGATGGTAACTGGCATGATGTCGCGCTGGCAGACGCGCTCAAGGCAGTGAGCGCCGGCTGACCGGCAGAGTTTGCAGTTACCGGCGCGTGCCGGATGTCGGTCTGCACAGGGTGATCGGTTTTGCCCCCGGCCGGTGTGTAAACGTCCCGGTGTATAGACGTCCCGGCTCGAAGATGTCCCGGAGTCGCAGTTACCCGGATGTCTGCCGCAGCTGCGCAGGGCCGAACACGGCAAGCAACTCGCCGACTTCAATACGCTTGCTCGCATCCCGGCTGATGTTTCTCCTGACCTTGAAGCGAGAAATCCGCGCCCCCCGGGTGTTGTATAAATCCCGTGTCTGCCCGGTATCGTGGTTGGAGATGACAACCTGTATCCCCTTGTTCGCCAGTGCGCAGGCGATGTCTGCCAGCCGCACCTGGTCGCTCCAGGTGAAACCATCCGTGTGGTAGTCGGTGAAATACGCGGTGGCTGACAAGGGGACGTAGGGCGGGTCGCAGTACACCGCATCGCCCGGTTGCGCCGCGGTCATGGTCGTTTCGAATGAGTCCTGGCGCAGGCTGACGCTTGCGCCGCGCCGCACAAACGCCAGCATTTCCCGTTCCGGGAAATAGGGCTTGAGGTAGCGGCCGAATGGCGTATTGAACCTGCCGCTGGCGTTGTAGCGGCATAAACCGTTATAACCGTGCCGGTTGAGGTACAGGAACAGCGCCGATTTCCTTCTGCCGGCACGCCTCTCATTGAATTCGTCCCGGTACGCATAATACGCACTCCGGTTGTTCCCGGCCTGAAAGAACTTACGGCAGTAGCGGATGAAGCGGTCTCCCTCCGTCAGCAGTTGCCGGTACAGGCCAATCAGGTCGGGGTTGGTGTCCGCGAGCAGAGAGGAGGCATAGTTGGTGTTCAGAGACACCGCGCCGGAGCCGGCAAACGGTTCGATCAGGCGCGGACCGGGTTGCAGGACGCCGCAGATCCGGTCCAACAACCGATACTTCCCGCCGGGCCACTTCAAAAACGGCCTTATGTTGTGTGGGTTGGCGATCCCGCTTCTTCCGGGGTGCGCGCAGTGATGCTTAACGCGTGTATTTCCTGTGGCATCATGTCGCTGAGCGCCCGATATACCAGCCGGTGCCGTTCCAGGGTGGAACAACCATAAAAGCGGGCGCTGGCGATACGCACGGTGTAGTGGCCGGCGCCGCCGGCAGCGCCGGCATGGCCGACATGCAGGTGCGAGTCATCGGTGATTTCAAGGCGTGCAGGCGCTAAGGCCTGTTGCAGCTTCGCACGGATATGCGCTACTCGATCCATATCAGTTTGGCCCCTGTCAATGCTGGTCCTGTCAATGCCTGCCGCGTTAGTTCTTGTCGAATCAGTCTTTACTACTTGGGGGTTGTTCCACCGCGTAGCGGGACAGGAACATGACCAGGCCCAGCAGGTACACCACGTTCAACGCCAGGAAACCGAACAATTTGAACATGGCCCAGACCTCGGTGCTGAAGTTATAAACCACGAACAGATTGATAAAGCCGCACAGCATGAAGAACCCCACGAATGACAGGTTGGCCTGTCTCCAGACGTTCTGCGGCGCATTAAAAACCTGCCCGAGCAGCCGCTGCGTCAGGTTGCGGCTGCCAAGGTGATCGCTGACCAGGAAGGCCAGGGAAAAAATCCAGAATACGATGGTCGGTTTCCACTTGATAAAACGCTCATCCTTGAGCAGCAGGGTAGCGGCGCCCAGCACCAGCACTACCAGAAAGATCACCACGTATTGTTTCTCAATCTTGCCGGTGAGTAACCGCACCAGGAAAATCTGCAGCAAGGACGTAACGATTAACACCTGCGTCGCCAGATACAGCCCCTGTTGCCGGTCTTCAGGGATGAATAAAGCCACCAGGAAGGCCAGTCCGGGCAAAAAATCGAGAAAAAATTTCATGTTGATTGATGTGGTAGGCGTAATATTATAAGCGAATATGGCGCAATATTTCAAAATCCACCCGCACAATCCACAAGCGCGACTGCTGCGTCAGGCCGCGCTGATCCTGCAACAGGGCGGGGTCATTGCTTACCCCACCGACTCGTGTTACGCGCTGGGCTGCCTGCCGCGCCACAAAAGTGCGTTTGCCAGGATACTTGCCATCCGCCGCCTGAACCAGAAACACAATTTCACCCTGCTGTGCGCGTCCATGACCACGGTCGGCGCGCTGGCAAAAGCGGACAACCACGCGTTCCGGCTGATGAAGCGCCTGACGCCGGGCCCCTGCACGTTCCTGCTGCCCGCTTCGCGCCAGGTCCCCCGCTATGTCCAGCACCCGAAGAAAAAGACGATCGGGTTAAGGCTGCCGGCGCACAACACGCTGCTGGCCTTGCTGGAACTGCTTGAGCAACCGTTGTTGAGCACCAGCCTGATATTGCCCGGCAATACCGCGCCGGAAACCGATCCCGAAGCAATCAACGACAAGCTGGGCGCAGAGTTGGAGCTGATCATTGAGGCCGGACCCTGTGGCACGGAACTGACCACAGTCATCGACCTGACGTCCGCTGGCATGGAAATCGTACGCCGGGGCAGCAGGGATTTGCCGGGTTTATCATGGTAATGTCCGTTTGTTACCCGGTGCGTCCAGAAAGGGGCGCGCCGGGGAATCAATCTATGTTAATCTGTAGGCGCTAAACCCCTAAGAGGAAACCATTGGCCACTTCAGCAAACTACCGGGTGATGTCCGGCATGAGACCCACCGGCGCGCTGCACCTGGGGCATTACCACGGCGTGTTGAAAAACTGGGTTCGGTTACAGAACGAGTACGAGTGTTTTTTCAGTATCGTGGACTGGCATGCTCTGACCACCGAATATGAAACGCCCGGCGCTATCGAGCGCAACGTCTGGGAGATGATCATTGACTGGTTGGCAGTGGGCATCAACCCCGGCGCGGCCAAGTTGTATATACAGTCACGCATTCCCGAACACGCGGAACTGCACCTGCTGTTGTCTATGCTCACCCCGCAAAGCTGGCTGGAGCGGGTGCCGTCCTACAAAGAACAGCAGGAACGCCTGCATGAAAAAGACTTGACCACCTACGGCTTTTTAGGTTATCCGTTGTTGCAGACCGCCGATATCATCATTTTCAAAGCCAGCTATGTGCCGGTGGGTGAGGACCAGGTGGCTCATGTGGAAATGGCGCGCGAGGTGGCGCGGCGTTTTAATTACCTGTACGGGCGCGATCCCGGCTTTGAGAGCAAGGCCGAGCGGGCGGCCCGCAAGATGGGGAAAAAGAACAACAAGCTGTACTTTGAATTATTGAATAAGTACCAGGAACAGGGCGACGCGCAGGCGCTGGAAAAGGCCCGGGCGCTGGTGGAAGCGCAACAGAATATCAGCATCAGCGATCGCGAACGTCTGGTCGGTTACCTGGAAGGGGGCGGCAAGATGATCTTCCCGGAGCCCCGAGCCTTACTGACCGAGGCGCCGAAAATGCCCGGCACCGACGGACAGAAGATGTCCAAGTCCTATAACAACACCATTTCCCTGCGGGAACCGTCGGCCCGCGTCGAGGACAAGGTAAGAACCATGCCCACCGACCCGGCGCGCATTCGCCGCAAGGACCCGGGCGACCCGGAGAAATGTCCGGTTTGGGACCTGCACAAAGTCTATTCGGACGAGTCGCTCAAGGATTGGGTGCAGCAGGGGTGTCGCAGCGCTGGCATCGGCTGTCTGGATTGCAAGAAGCCGTTGATAGAGGCCATTATTCGGGAGCAGGCGCCCATTCGGGAACGGGCCGAGGACTATATCAACGACCCGGAAACGGTGCGCGCCATCATCAATGAAGGTTGCGAAACCGCGCGTGATGTAGCCCGGGAAACTCTCACGGAAGTACGAGAGGCCATGGGGCTGGATTATGCCTGAGCAGGCCAAGGCCGGCGCGGCCACGCAGGAGGAAATGCCGTTTGCCATCGTGCAGGGCGTGCCGCTGAGCGAGATACCCAGGGATTTATATATCCCACCTGATGCGCTGGAAGTATTCCTGGAAGCCTTCGCCGGCCCGTTGGATTTGCTGTTATACCTGATTAAGCGTCAGAACCTGGATATTCTCGATATACCCATCGCCAGGGTCACCGAGCAGTACATGAGCTATATCGAGCTGATGGAGGTGTTGCAGTTGGAACTGGCCGGGGAATACCTGGTGATGGCGGCCATGCTGGCGGAGATCAAGTCGCGAATGCTGCTGCCGCGCCCGGAACCGGAAACAGACGAGGAAGACCCGCGCGCAGAACTGGTGCGGCGCTTGCAGGAATACGAGATCTTCAAGCAGGCGGCGCAGGACTTGGATGACTTGCCGCGGCTGGGGCGGGACTGCCTGGCCGCGTGGGCCGATTTTCCCGGCAAGCAGGTCAACGCCAGCCCCCCGGAGGTGTCGCTGGAAACCATTTTACAGTCCTTCGGCGAAGTATTGCGGCGTGCTGAGGTATTTTCCCATCACCGCATCGAGCGTGAACCCTTGTCGGTGCGCGCACGCATGGTGTCCATACTGGACCGGATCAAAGTCGAGGAGTTTACCCGATTCCAGGAATTGTTCGTCGTGGAGGAGGGTCGGCCCGGTGTCATCGTGGTGTTGCTGGCGCTGCTGGAACTGGCCCGGGAAGCGTTGGTTGAGATCGCCCAGAATGAAATTAACGGCCCCATCTACGTCAGGGCGGTTGCGTGACGTCGGCGCAACTGAAAAACCTCGTTGAAGCGGCGTTGCTGGCGCTGAACAGCCCGCTAACCGTGACCGAATTGTTGGCCATGTTCGAGGACGGGCCGGACAAACCCGACCGCAGGGCGGTCCGCAAGGCGTTGGATGAATTGCAGCGGGACTGTGCCGGGCGCGGGGTGGAGCTGAAGGAGGTGGCGAGCGGCTTCCGTTACCAGGTGCGCACCGAGCTGGCCGACCGCATCAACCGCTTGTTCCAGGACCGACCGCAGCGTTATTCGCAGGCGCTGCTGGAAACCCTGGCTATCATCGCCTACCGTCAGCCGGTGACCCGGGGCGAGATTGAGGACATCCGCGGGGTCAGCCTCAGTGCCGGCATCGTGCGCACCCTGTTCGAGCGAGAGTGGATAAAAGTGGTGGGACACCGGGATGTGCCCGGTCATCCGGAGCTGCTGGCGACCACCTCCGGGTTCCTGGACTACTTCAACCTGAAGGCGCTGGAGGAACTGCCGTCACTGGGCGAGATCAAGGATTTAAGCCAGATCGAGCCGGACCTGTTCGAGCAGACCGGGCCAGTGTCGGATGCCGGGGGTGCGCCTGCCGCGCAGGACGCTGAGCAGACGCCCGTCGCATTCGAGGACGATAACGTTATTCCCTTGCAGAGAAGTTAGCAGGGCCATAGGCATTGTCATTGGATAGCGGACCATCCCGGTTCACTGCCACGAACACTATTGCAAAAGTCGCTAGCTACCCGTCATGGCAGATCGCATTCAGAAAGTCCTGGCCGCCGCCGGACTGGGTTCCCGTCGTCATATCGAGAGCCTGATCAAGGCCGGGCGGGTGCGCGTGAACGACCAGGTGGCGCAGCCGGGTGACAAGCTCAACCCGCAGGACCGGGTGAGTATCGATCGGCGCCGCGTGCAACTGCGCCCGGCGCCAAAAGGTGCGCGGCAAACCGGCCCGAAAGTGCTGGCCTACTACAAACCCCAGGGTGAAATCTGCACTGCCGCAGACCCGCAGGGGCGGCGCACGGTGTTTGCCGGTTTGCCGAAACTGAAGCAGGGGCGCTGGCTCAGTGTCGGGCGTCTGGATCTCAATACCAGCGGATTGCTGTTGTTTACCAACGACGGCGCGCTGGCGAACCGGCTCATGCACCCGCGCCACCAGGTTGAACGCGAGTATGCCGTGCGCGTGCTGGGGCAGCCTGCGGCCGCACAACTGCGGGCGTTGACCGACGGCGTACCGCTGGAAGACGGGGTCGCCTGCTTTAAGAGCATATCCCCGGGCGCCGGTCAGGGTCGGAACCGTTGGTATCAGGTTACGCTTACAG
Organism: Gammaproteobacteria bacterium; assembly: GCA_026709915.1. GTDB lineage: Bacteria > Pseudomonadota > Gammaproteobacteria > Eutrophobiales > Eutrophobiaceae > JAAXHV01. The sequence continues at coordinate 242 of JAPORZ010000257.1, read as the reverse complement.
AAGGCCGCAACCGGGAAGTGCGGCGGTTGTGGGAATCCCAGGGTCTCCAGGTCAACCGCCTGATACGCATACGCTACGGCGCCTGTAAACTCCCGCGCAACAAACGTCCGGGGCAGTACTGGGAGCTGAGCCAGCAGGAGATCGACGCGCTGCTCGCGGTGTAACGAGGGCGTGTTTGCACCTTTTACCTTTGACTTTTCAGATATTTCCGCTAATCTTGGCATCCTTTACTGAATTGAGAG
>JAPORZ010000015.1 GCA_026709915.1 Gammaproteobacteria bacterium | reverse complement strand
GACGAATTTGTGCACAGCGACAGCTGCCCGTAGGGTTGCGTCCAGGGAGGGACGCAATGAGTGACGGTAAGGAGAGCAGGAATGACAAACGGAGGGCATTTTTAGAGGTTCACAGGAGTATTGACGCATGTTGATGGCAACACTATTGGTGCTGGGCGGTCTGGCCCTGCTGGTGCTGGGGGCGGACCGGTTTGTGTCCGGGGCCGCAGGGGTTGCGCGCGCGCTGGGGGTCTCGCCGTTGATCATCGGTTTGATCGTGGTGGGCATCGCCACTTCCATGCCGGAGGTGTTTGTGGGCGGCGTGGCCGCCTGGGAAGGCAAGACCAACATCGCCATTGGCAACGCCTTGGGTTCCAATATCGCCAATATCGGCCTGGTGCTGGGAACCACTGCGCTGTTCGCGCCGTTGGTGGTGCGTTCGCAGACCTTGCGGCGCGAGTTTCTGCTCATGCTGGCGGCGATGCTGGTGGCATTGGCATTGATGTTCGACCTGCAGCTGTCGCGCCTGGACGGCTTGCTGCTGCTGGGTGCGCTGGGCCTGATGCTGGCGTGGATCGTGCGACAGGCAAGGCAGGACGCCGCGGCCGTGCAAGACGAGGCCGAACCTGAACAGCCCCCGGTCCTGACAAAGTCCATTATCTTCCTGTTACTTGGGTTGCTGGTGTTACTGGGTGGCGCCGAATTGCTGGTGCGCGGCGCGGTCTATATTGCCAGGGCGTTCGGCGTTGGCGACCTGATTATCGGGTTGACCATTGTCGCGATCGGCACCAGCCTGCCGGAACTGGCTGCGTCCCTGGCGAGCATTGCCAAACAGGAAATGGATATCGCCATCGGCAACATCATCGGCTCTAACATGTTTAACATGCTGATGGTATTGGGCATACCGTGTATTATTCATCCTGACAGTTTCGGCAGGGATGTCCTGGTGCGGGATTTTGCCGTGATGGGAGGGCTGACCCTGCTTATGGCCTGGATGGTGTTTTATGCCGGCAGGGACCGCTACAGCCGGGGCGAAGGCGCGCTATTGCTGCTGTGTTTCGTCGGCTACCAGTACTTGCTGTTCCGAGGCTAGAGCATTGAACATGAATGCGGCTGCAGACAGGTTTTCGACAACGCCCACCGGCGCCGACAAGCAGGCGGACGCAGAGCGGCTGATACAAGCCGCCCGCGCGGTGATTGCCACAGAGGAACAGGCAGTGGGCGCGCTCAGCCAACGTATCGACAGCCATTTCGTGCGCGCCTGTCAACTGATGCTGTCATGCCGGGGCCGGGTGGTGGTGCTGGGCATGGGCAAATCCGGACATATCGGCCACAAGATCGCGGCCACCCTGGCCAGCACCGGGACTCCGTCCTTCTTCGTGCACCCGGCTGAGGCCGGACACGGCGATCTGGGGATGATCACCCGGGACGATGTGGTCATTGCCCTGTCCAACTCAGGAGAGACCGCCGAGCTCATCACCTTGTTGCCGGTGATAACGCGCCTGGGTATCCCGTTCGTCGCGCTCACGGGCAGCCCCGCCTCCACTCTGGGCCAGGCGGCCACGGTGTGTCTTGACGTGAGCGTCACCGAGGAGGCATGCCCACTGGGTCTGGCGCCCACGGCCAGCACCACGGCCTGCCTGGCGCTGGGCGACGCCCTGGCCATCGCCCTGCTGGAGGCGCGCGGCTTCAGCGCCGCTGATTTTGCCCGCTCCCATCCCGGCGGGTCATTGGGACGACGCTTGTCAGCGGTGCAGGATGTCATGCACACCGGTGCAGCGGTGCCGCAGGTGCAAGAGGACACGCGCTTGAGCCGGGCCTTGCTGGAAATGAGTGAAAAAGGGCTGGGTATGACCGCGGTACTGGACGAGCAGGGCGCAGTGACAGGCATATTTACCGACGGCGACCTGCGCCGCGCGCTGGATGCCGGTTATGATGTGCACACTACCACTACCGCAGAGGTAATGACGAGAAACGCCAGGACCATTGCCGCTGGCTGTCTTGCGGCCGAAGCCCTGCACATGATGGAACAGCACCGGATTAACGCCTTGCTGGTGCTGGACGACGAGCAGCGTCTGGTCGGGGTGCTGAATATGCACGATCTGCTGCGCGCGCAGGTGCTCTGAGCGATGATACAGCGGTTACTGATCCTGGTACTGCTGATTGGCGCCGCGGTGTTCAGCGCGTGGTTGTTGAACTGGTTATCCGCAGACGCAGGCAGCGCAGTTCAGGCCGATGCACAGGCACCGGATTATTACATGGAGGACTTCACCACCTTGACCATGGATCGCGACGGCAAACCTAAAAACAAGCTGTCGGCAGATTATATGGCGCACTACCCGCACGATAACAGCACCGAATTGGTGCGGCCGCGTATGGAAATTTTCCGTGCGGACGAGTTGCCCTTGTATATTGATGCAGAAAAAGGCCGCGTAGAGGGAGATGATGATACTATTTCACTCTACGGCATAGTAAAAATGCGGGAATACGATGCGCACGGGGAGCCGCTGCTGGAAGTCAGCACCACCGATGTGAAAGTCCTGCTGGAACAGGAATATGCGGAGACAGACAGCCATGCAACGATTGTCACCGGTACCGCGGTAATCACCGGCCGCGGCATGCGCGTGTATTTGCCTGAAAACCGATTGGAAATCATTGACCATGAGAAGACCATACTCAATTAACCCGGTTGAGCTTGTTGTCCTGCTGTCCTGCCTGCTGGGGAGTATGGCAGCCTACTCCCTGTCGACGGACAAGGACCAGCCGATCCACCTTGAGGCGGACGAGGCGGAACTCGATGACTTAAATGACGTCAGCATCTACCGCGGCAACGTGATTGTCACGCAAGGCTCCATCCGCATGACAGGTGACGTGATGACGGTGCGCAGCAAGGGCAGCAATGGGCTGGATTACCTCGTCATCGAAGGCAGCCCGGCCACCTACCGGCAACTGCCGGACAACGCCGCGGCGCCCAACGAAGCGCGCGCCAAACGTATGGAGTACCACAAGACCAAAAATCTGGTGGTGTTGATCGAGGATGCCTGGGTAAAACAGGACACCTCCACCCTGGTCGGGGAGCGCATCGAGTACAACACCAAACTCAGCCGGGTGAAAGCGACGGGAGGGGTGACCGTCAAGCGTGGAGCAGGCGACGGCGAGTCTGACAGTGCGGACCCGACTAAGAAAAGGGGCCGGGTGAAGTTGATCCTGAAAAAGAAAGACCCCGAATCGTGAGGCGCGTATGAGCGTCCTGGCCGTCCAACACGTATCCAAATCATACCGCTCGCGTCAGGTGGTGGACGATATCAGCCTGACCGTGAACAGCAGTGAAATCGTCGGCTTGCTGGGCCCCAACGGCGCCGGCAAAACCACCAGCTTTCACATGATCGTTGGCCTGATACCCTGTGACAAGGGCGAGATTCTCCTTGACGAACGGGACATCAGCCTGTTGCCCATGGAAAAACGGGCGCGCCTCGGGCTGGGTTACCTGCCCCAGGAATCATCGATTTTCCGTAAGCTCACGGTGGAGGAAAACATCCTGGCCGTGCTCGAGCTGCGCAAGAACCTGAGCAAGAAAGCCGCGCAGCAGCGGGCGGAAGCGCTGTTGCATGAATTTCACGTATCCCACCTGCGCGACAGCCTGGGCATGAGCCTGTCCGGTGGTGAGCGCAGACGGGTAGAGATAGCCCGGGCGCTGGCTACCGACCCGCAGTTTTTACTGCTCGATGAACCGTTTGCCGGTATTGATCCCATTTCCATCAGCGATATCCAGCGCATCACCAGCTACCTGCGAGAGAAAGGCATCGGCATACTGATCACCGATCACAATGTATGGGAGGCGTTGGGCGCCTGCGATCGCGTGTACATCGTCAATGAAGGCAAAATTCTGGCCGAAGGCACGCCCGATGAAATTCTTGCCAATGAAACCGTGCGCAACGTTTACCTGGGGTTTGAATTCCGCAGGTGAGGCCGCAACAGCATGAAACAATCTCTGGGAATCAAACTAAGTCATGGCCTGACCATGACGCCGCAGTTGCAACAGGCGATCCGGCTGTTGCAGTTGTCCAGCCTGGAATTGGGACTGGAGATTCAGGGGGCGCTGGATTCCAACATGATGCTGGAGTTGGACGAAGATGAAAACAGCGCAACACAACCTGCGGTCGAACCGCCTGACCCGGACCTGAACGGCATGGACTGCGCCCAGGCAACCGCAGCGGAGACGCTCCCGGAAGATTTGCCCGTGGATGTCGCCTGGGACGATATTTACGACAGCGCGTCTTACCACTCCCACAACGGCGCGGCAGCGGAGTTTTACCCGGATGAATATCGCGACCACAGCGCCGAGAATCTGCGCCAGCACCTGCTTGCACAGCTGGATCTGGTCACGTTGTCTGTGACCGACAAGGCCATCGCCATTGCCTTGATCGATGCCATCAACGACGATGGTTACCTGGGCGAGGACTTAGAGGAAATCGGCGCAACTCTGGCAACTGAGTTCGAGGTCGAGACCGACGAGATCATGGCGGTGTTGCATCTGGTGCAAACGTTTGAGCCGGCGGGGATCGGCGCGCGCGACCTGTCCGAATGCCTGCTCCTGCAACTGGCGCAACTGGCGCCGGATACCCCCTGGCTGGCTGAAGCCCGGCTGCTGGTGCAGCAGTGCCTGCAGTTGCTGGGCGCACGCGAGTACAAGCGCCTGATGAAACAGATGGGGCTTGGTCGCGCCCAACTGGAGCAGGTGATCGCCCTGATCCAGTCCCTGCATCCCCGCCCCGGCAGCCAGGTGCAGGAAGCCCGGCAGGAGTACGTGGTGCCGGATGTGCTGGTCAAAAAAACCGGCGCGGTGTGGAAGGTGGAACTGAACGCGGACACGGTGCCGCGCTTGCGCATCAACCACAGCTATGCCGGCATGATCCGGCGCGCAGATAACAGCGCCGACAACGTCTCACTGAAAAACCACCTGCAGGAAGCGCGCTGGTTTATCAAAAGCCTGCAAAGCCGCAGCGAAACCCTGTTGCGGGTGGCTTCCTGCATCGTTGAGAAACAACGGGCGTTCTTAGAACATGGCGAGGAAGCGATGCAACCGCTGGTGCTGCATGATGTGGCACAGGCTCTGGACCTGCACGACTCCACGGTGTCCCGGGTGACTACGCGCAAGTACCTGCATACGCCGAGGGGAGTGTTTGAACTGAAGTATTTCTTCTCCGGTCAGGTGGGCGCAGATCGCGGCAACGCCTGTTCGGCCACGGCCATCCGCGCGGTTATCAAAAGACATATACAGGCTGAACGGCCGGAAAAACCCCTGAGCGACAACAAAATTGTCGAGTTGCTGGCGCAACAGGGCATGCAGGTGGCGCGCAGAACAGTGGCAAAATACCGGGAAGCGTTGTCCATTCCATCTTCCAGCGAGAGAAAGAGAGCGAATTTGAGCCTGTCCTGACTGTTTACCCCGACCTGATAAAGAGAATATCATGCAGATTAACCTGTCCGGCCATCATCTGGATATCACGCCCGCGCTACGCACCTACGTTGCCACCAAACTGAAGCGCATAGAGCGCCATTTTGATCACGTCCTTACCGTTCACGTTGTGCTGTCGGTGGAGAAAGAGCGGCACCGGGCCGAGGCCACCCTGCAGGTGCAGCGCGGCAACCTGTTCGCCGACGCCGAACACAACGACATGTACGCAGCCATCGACAAACTGATGGACAAACTCGATCGGCAGGTTAAAAAACACAAGGAGAAATTATCCGACCACCGCGGCTGAGCGCGGTTTTCCGGTCCGACGCAACCAACATCCATGCGCATTTCAGATATCCTGACCCGTGAGCGCGTTCTCTGCGACGTAAACCTTGCCAGCAAGAAGGCCGCGTTGGAGACCCTTGCCAACCTGATGGCCGCAGCCGACAATGCGTTAAGCGGCCACCAGGCGTTTGCCGGCCTGCTGGCCCGCGAGCGTCTGGGCGGCACCGGTCTGGGCCACGGGGTGGCGCTGCCGCACGGACGCGTGCAGAACAGCGTCACCACCACCGCCGCGTTTCTCAAACTGAAACAGGGTGTGGATTACGATGCCGTTGACCGGCAACCGGTGGATTTGATGTTCGCACTGCTGGTGCCGGAAGACTCGACCCAGGAGCACCTGCAGATTCTGGCGCAGCTGGCTGGCAGGTTCAATCAGCCGGCGTTCCTGGCGCGGCTGCGGCAGCAAGACTCCGCCACAACGCTGTATCAGCTGTTGACGGAGTAGCGCCCTGTTGCTGAAACGCACCGTCACCATTGTCAACAAACTGGGCTTGCACGCGCGCGCAGCTGCGTCTTTTGTGGAAACGGCGCTGGCCTTTGAGTCTGAGATCCGGGTCAAATCAGGTGAAAGAAGCATTGATGGCAAAAGCATCATGGGTCTGATGATGCTCGCCGCAGCAACAGGGACCAGTCTGGAACTGACGGTGTACGGCAGCGATGAGGAAACAGCCATGAGGACGCTGGCGCAGTTGATCGAAAGCCGCTTCGGGGAAGAGCTGTGACCTTGTCCCTGCACGGCATGGGAGTTTCCCGCGGCATTGCCATCGGGCGCGCCCACATCATCGAACGCGATCGGCTTGATATTCCTGAATACCACGTTGACAAGGACCAGATCGCCTCAGAAACCCAACGCCTGATCAGCGCCGTCGATCAGGCCAAACAGCAGTTGCGCGCCATTCGCGACCATATTCCGGCCGCCGCCGCGCCGGACATTGCACCGTTCATAAACACCCACCTGCTGATGCTGGACGATGCGGTGTTGACCCAGGAACCGTTACGGTTGATCCGAACCGCACAGCATAACGCAGAGTGGGCCTTGCAATTCCAGCGCGATGCCCTGGTGCATGTGTTCGATGAAATGCAAGACCCGTACCTGCGCACCCGCAAGAACGACATCGATCACGTTGTCAATCGTATCCAGAGGATACTGTTAAAGCAGGGGCCGCTGCGCCACGAAGAACCGGACAGCCGCCTGAGCGGATATGTGCTGATCGCCGATGATCTGGCGCCGGCGGACACGGTGCTGATGCAGCACCACGGCATCCTTGCCTTTGTCACCGAATACGGCGGCCCCACCTCGCACACCGCCATTCTCGCGCGCAGCTTGATCATCCCCGCCATTGTCGGCTTGCATGAGGCCCGGCGGCTGGTGCGGGAAGACGACCTGCTCATTGTTGACGGCAATGCCGGTGTGATGCTGGTTGACCCGGACGAGCACAGCCTGCGCTATTACCGGCAACAACAACAGGAAGAGCGGAACTATTACGCCGGCCTGATACGCCTGAAAGAAACGCCGACGCGCACCTTAGACCAGGTTGCCGTCAAGCTCCAGGCGAACGTGGAGTTGCCGCAGGACTTTGACATCGCCCGGCAGGTCGGCGCCGGCGGGGTCGGCCTGTACCGCACGGAATTCCTGTACATGAACCGGGAAGCGCCGCCGGAAGAACAGGAACACTATGAGACCTACCTGTCGGTGCTGGACACTATGGCGGGGTTGCCGTTGACCATACGCACCCTGGACCTGGGCGCCGACAAACAGGTGGACGGGCGCAAGCAAGGCAGCGCCGGGCAGGCCAATCCTGCGCTGGGGTTGCGCGCCGTGCGCTTGTGCCTGAAACAACCGGCCCTGTTCCGCACCCAGTTGCGCGCCATCCTGCGCGCCTCGGCGCACGGCAACATCCGCCTTATGATTCCCATGCTGTCCAACCTGCAGGAAACCCGACAGGTGCTGGACCTGGTGGCTGAGATCAAGGCTGAACTGGGCGAACAAGGGCTGGAGTTTGACGCAGACCTGCCCATCGGCGCCATGATCGAGGTGCCGGCAGCTGCGGTCTGTGCGGATATTTTCGCCGGGCAACTGGACTTCCTCTCAATCGGCACCAACGACCTGATCCAATATACGCTGGCGATAGACCGGGTTGACGATGAGGTGAGTTATCTCTACGAACCCTTGCACCCGGCCGTGTTGAGGCTGATACGCATGACGCTTGACGCCGGCGCCCGGGCCGGCATCCCGGTTGCCATGTGCGGGGAGATGGCCGGAGACAGCCAGTACACCCAGCTGCTGCTGGGCCTGGGCCTGCGCGAGTTCAGTGTGCATCCGGCCTATCTGCTTGAGGTCAAAAAGAACATCCTGGAAAGCGATCTGAGCAAGTTGGTCGCAGTCGCAGACACGGCGCTGCAAGCCCCCAGCGCGGTAGAGATCCAGGAATTGCTGCAAGCGTTGTAAAACAGCCGTTACTCCCCATGCTGCACGGGCGCCTTTAATTTTTAGAGGCGCCCACAATTTAATTCCGCACCCTTTTCCTCTATCCTTAACCGTCATGCAAGAAGCATCCCGACAAGAGATCTTATTCGAGTGCCTGGAAGACGGCGACTTCGGCCGGGTACGGTCGATGCTGGAGTCGTTCCACCCCTCCGAAATAGCCGATCTGTTGGAGAGCCTGCCGGGACGCCACCGGCGCGCGCTGTGGGAGCTGGTCGACCCGGATGTGGAAGGCGAGGTGCTCACCGAAGTGCAGGATGCCGTGCGCGCCGGCCTGCTGGCAGAAATGCAACCGCAGGAAGTGGCGGAAATGACCCGGGGGTTGGACCCGGACGAAGCCGCCGACATCCTGCAGGACCTGCCCGAAGAACGGGTGGACAGCGTGTTGTTGTCGATGGACGCGCAAAACCGGGAACGCATCGCCTCGCTGCTGTCCTACCCGGAAGACACGGCCGGCGGCCTCATGGACACCGATGTGGTCTGGGTGCGCGCAGACGTGACGCTGGATGTGGTGACTCGTTACCTGCGGCAACTGGGGGAGCTGCCCGACCATACCGACAGCCTTATCGTCGTGGACCGGCAAAACCGCTACCTGGGCGTGTTGTCGCTGGCGGAGGTGTTGGTGAACAAGTCGGAAGACAGCGTCGGTGAGCACATGTCCGAGGGCGTGGGCATTCCCGCCGACACGCCGGAAGAAGATGTGGCGCGCCTGTTTGAACAGCGCGACCTGATCTCCGCGGCAGTGTTGGACGAGCACCGGAAGCTGCTCGGACGCATCACCATCGACGATGTGGTGGACGTGATCCAGGACTTGGCGGAACAATCCGTGCGCAACATGGCCGGCCTGGGTGAGGACGACCTGTTCGCGTCGGTCCTGTCCAGCGCCCGGCGCCGCGCAGTCTGGCTGGGCATCAGCCTGCTCAGCGTATTCCTCGCCGCCTGGGTGATCGGCCGCTTCGAGGCCACCATTGAAGAACTGGTGGCGTTGGCCATCCTCATGCCCATCGTCGCCGGCCTGGGCGGCAGCGCCGGCAGTCAGGCCTTGACGATCTCCGTGCGCGGTCTGGCATTAGGCCGCATTTCCCGGCAGAACGCCCGCTCGCTGGTGCTCAAGGAATGCGCCGTCGGTCTGCTCAACGGCGTGCTGTGGGCAGCCGTGGTCGGGGTTGTCGCCACCTTGTGGTTCGGTAATGAAGGACTGGGCCTGATCATCAGTCTGGCCATGGTCATCAACCTGGTCTGCGCCGCCCTGGCCGGCTCAATGATCCCCCTGGCCCTGAAAAAATTCGGCGTGGACCCGGCCATCGCCGGCGGGGTCATCCTGACAACCGTCACCGATGTCATAGGTTTTATGACCTTCCTGGGACTGGCGACAATATTCCTGTTGCCTTGATCTCAAGAGAGGGACTGCGGCGCTGAATACCGCCGAAACAGTCATTGCGGCCCTCGGCGGTCACCCGGATCGCGTTAGCCCCGCTGCCATGTATTGAACTCTTCCATGCTGACACCATACCGATTCAGGCCCACTGCGTCCATGCCCCGCAACTCATCGTTGACCATCTTGATGAACCTGTTGGTATCTTTGCTGAGAACGCGGCCTCGCGCCAGATCCGCGATGCATGCATCGGTTGCTTCAAGTTTTTGTTTAATGATTGTTCCCGTGACTGAATAAAGCAGTTGCTTGTATTTTGTCCGGTATGGATCTCTGCTGGAGTCCAACCGTTTTATAGTGTTATACCGTCGGCAGGACCGTTCATACGCCCACACGTACACATCCTTCAGCAGACTGGTGTCATTCAGCTCGTACACACCCAGGTTTCCTTCAATATAGTCCCTCTCGGGCACCTCGATGAATGACAACGGGCACAGCTTGTTTTTGATCAGCGGGATGTTAGCGCCAAGGCGCGCAGTACGCTTGTTGACGTCGGTGAAGGGCTGCAGGTACGGCAGGTGTACCATGGTGAAGAACGACTGCTCAAACGGGTCTTCTATGTCCCCGGCCTTGTCCAGGAACATCCTGAAATAGTCTTCCACCTGCTGTGGGAACCCTAGTGGACTGTACACGGAACCGCCTATCTCGACTATCTTCTGGCGCAGCCGCCCGCTATCTGCCGGATCGCCCATCAGGTTGTCTGACAACAGTTTGTGCAGGCTCAGGAACGTGTACATGTTATAGCCCAGGGCATCTGCGTTTTCCAGCAACATATCAATGGCGTGCTTGTGGTTCAGGATCATATCGGCCTCAGCCCGGTCTTTTCCTTCGGCAAAGACCCCATCCACGACCAGGTTTTGTGTGTCAATGAGCGAGTACGTATTGCCTTCCAGCCGGCTGGAGGCCCAGGACAGATCGACCAGCAACCGGTTGACCGTCTCCGGTTGGTAGGTGCTGCCTGCCGGGGTGGGATTCCTGATTTCACCGATCAAGGACAGGTCCCGTCTGATATGTTCCGGCAGGTAGCAGGTATCGTTGGGGATATAATCTTCCAGGAATTCATACTCGTACCCGGCAGGTTCCCGTCCCTGAACAGGCCGGCGCACATACTCCTGAATAGCATTGCCCTCGTCCGAAATGGGGATGACGAGTCTGGCTTCATCAACGGCAACCAGCGCCGGCGATCCGGCGGGACGCCGGTATATTACGGCCCGGGCCTTGCCGATACGTACAATTTTTCCTTCTTCAACGAGAGCAGCCAGCCTGCGTTTGAATGTTCTGTAACTGGGGACGTCATCCCGCATCCTTTTCTTCAAGGCACTATAGATGGCAACGCTACGGAGGTCCTCAGCGGACGCATTGACAATTTCTGATATAATCGTTATATCGATTTTTTTCATTTTCCGCCCCGGTTCGTCAAGATTTGTGGTCTGATTATGGCCCGATACTGGCCTGATTGTGGCCCAATACTGGCCCGAGTGCAAGTGTTGAGAACGAGGCGGAATCTTCCTGGAGCAGCCCGCTCGAACACGTAGTCCACGAGGGATGGAGATAGAACGGTATTATTACTTGGACATCAGATTGCCAACACACGGTTACGGTGTGGCTTTATCGAAGGAATTATCATTGATCACCAGCTGAACAACACCCACTGCGGCACGTTGAAGTCGTCATAAATTTCGCTCATGCGGGTTTCCATCTGCCCGTCTCCGTCGCGGTCCACCAGGTAGTAAGCCGGGCCGACTGCCGGGATGATGCGGGTCATGTAATGCCGGCCGTCCAGGCGGTATTCTTCAATGATTGCGTCGTCCTTGCGGATGATGGTCACCTGCGGCTCAATTGCCTCGCCGCTTTGCAACGGGTCCGGCAGCTCCGGCGGCCTGGGCACCGGCGCAAGTTCTCCACCCTCATAGTCCTGCGCGCCCGCCCCGGTGATCAGCAACAGGCCGAGCATACTGGCAAGAATATATTTCATTGATTTCCCCCACATAGTTCAGGCCACTCGGGACAGACAAATAGTACAGCGAATATTCGGAGTTGCCAATAGT
>JAPORZ010000029.1 GCA_026709915.1 Gammaproteobacteria bacterium | reverse complement strand
ACCGGGCCGATGCCGGGGATTTGTTCGAGTTCTTCCCTTGAGGCGCTGTTTAAGTTGAGGGGCTGATCAGTACGGCTACGCACCTGCGCCACCTGTTGGCGGAATGTTTTCAGTTCCTCGGCCTCCTGGCGTTGGCGTTTGCGCATTTCTGCCAGCATACCGGGTTGGGTGGACTGCCATATTCCGGCGCGGTTTAACAGGGCGATGGTGCGCAGGTCCTGGAGTTCTTCGAGTACGCTGTGGCTGGGCCTGCCATCGGGCGCCGGGCGGGTTTTGCCGTGTATCCTGGCCAGACCTTGTTCGATGAGCAGGTGCCCCAGATCATGGCCGTCCTGGGTTTCCACGAAGGCGTAGTAACGCACCGCGGCGGAACGCCCCGGCGCCTGGGCGTAACTGGTGTGAACCGTAAACGGCTGTGATAGCGCCTGCCTGACGTATGCAGTAGCCAGTTCGCCGTAGCGTACCACATCATGGGGGTCTGCAAGACCGAAGTGACGTTGTTGGGCGCGGATTCTCTCCAGCATAGAGTTGCTGTTGTACGTTGTCTCCGGGCAATCGACATAGTACAAACGCAGATGCAGTTCACGACCGTCGGCATTGACCTTGAAACTGTCGCCATCGTTGTGGCCGGCCTCAATAAGCGTGACATTTTCGATGCTGACCAGCTCTGCTGCGGACAGGGGGAGGGCGCTGCAACCGGTAAGAGCCAGAGCATGTAACAGGTATAAGGCACTTCTAAAAATGCTATGGAGGGCATTTTTGCTGTGTAAATTTACTTGCCCCTGCCTGTTTACGTCCCTGTGACTGGATACCGGCCAATCCATGGCCGGTACGACGAACAACTTACATACCAGCCGGGTGTGCAGTGTCCTGAGCATGAGAGTTTAGAGGAGTTTTATGGTTTTCATCCTGGCGTGACCCGTCACACGGCCAGATTGAAGACCCGGCGCTCGCTGGCGACCAGTAACACGTCGGCGCGGCGGGCGGCGAACAGGCCGTTGGTGACGACGCCGGTTATCTGGTTGAGTTGCTGTTCCAGCTCGGTCGGGTTGACGATGCTGAGATTGTGTACGTCCAGGATGTGGTTGCCGTTGTCCGTGGTGCGACCGTCTCTTAATACCGGCTGGCCGCCCAGCTTGACGATTTCCCGGGCTACGTAGCTGCGCGCCATGGGAATCACCTCAACCGGCAGCGGGAAGGCGCCGAGCACATCCACCAGTTTGGTATCGTCCACAATACAGACAAATTTCTCGCTCACCGCGGCGGTGATTTTCTCCCGAGTCAAGGCGCCGCCGCCGCCCTTGATCAGTTGCAGGTGGCGGGTGGCTTCATCGGCGCCGTCCACATACAGCGGCAGCTCGCGCACGCCGTTCAGGTCGATGAGGGGGATGCCGTGCTGCCGCAACTGCACTTCGGTGGCGACCGAGCTGGCCACGGCGCCGTCGATACGATGCTTGATTTGCGCCAGTTCGTCGATGAAGCAGTTCACCGTGCTGCCGGTGCCGACACCCACGATCATGTCATCTTCAATGTAATCCAGCGCGGCTTGGGCGGCGCGCTGCTTTTTTTCCTGGCTCATTCAGGTGACCTGTGAGTTCTTCGGGGAATTGCGTGCTATCTTATTACGCATGTTTGCAGAATACCAACCCTTAATTCAGGCGGCGGCAGCGCGGGTTTACGATGTTGCCCGCTGCTCGGCCCTGGATTACGCGGTACAAGCCTCGCAGGCGTTGGATAACCGGGTCTGGTTGAAGCGGGAAGACCAGCAGTCGGTATTTTCCTACAAGTTGCGCGGCGCCTATAACCTGATTGCCACACTGGATGACGCACAGCGGCGCAATGGCGTTATTGCCGCTTCGGCCGGCAACCATGCCCAGGGTGTCGCCCTGGCCGCTGCCAGGATGAATATCAGCGCCACCATCGTGATGCCCAAAACCGCGCCGGAGATCAAGGTCAACGCGGTGCGGCGGTTACAGGCCCGGGTGGCGCTGCACGGCAACACCTATGATGAGGCGCGCCTGCATGCAGAACAACTTGCCGCGGACGAGGGTCGCACCTTTATTCCGCCCTACGACCACCCGTTGGTCATTGCCGGACAGGCTACCGTAGGGGTGGAATTGCTGCAGCAATGCGAACAGCAAGCGCACTGCATCTTCGTCCCGGTTGGTGGTGGCGGCCTGATTGCCGGGATTGCCCTGCACGTGAAAGCGCACAGCCCCGATACCCTGATTATCGGTGTGGAGCATGACGGCGCGGCCAGTATGTATCGGGCCTTGCAAGCCGGGACCAGGGTGGCGCTGAACCATGTGGATATCTTCGCCGATGGCGCCGCAGTGCGTCAGGCCGGGGAGGAAACATTCAGGATCTGCCGGGAACTGGTCGATGAGGTGCTCACGGTCAACGTTGATGAGATCTGCGCGGCAGTGAAGGACATTTATGAGGATACCCGTTCCATTCCGGAACCGGCCGGCGCGTTGGCGCTGACCGGATTGAAACAATACGTGCAGCGCGAGCAACTGCGGGACAAGCGTCTGGTCGCCATCGTCAGCGGCGCCAATGTCAACTTTGACCGCCTGCGTCACATTGCCGAACTCTCGGCGCTAGGTGAACAACGGGAGGCCTTGCTGTGCACCACGATTGCCGAGCGCCCCGGCAGTTTTCGTACCTTGTGCCATGACCTGGGTGCGCGCCAGATCACGGAATTCAACTATCGTTACTGCGATAGCGAGGTGGCGCGTATTTTCGTGGGCGTACAGTTGCGCCATGGTATCCGGGAGAAGGACCAGTTGTTAGCTAACCTGCGCGACAAGGGCTATCAGGTCACCGACCTGAGTAACGACGAAGTGGCAAAAATGCACATCCGCTATATGGTGGGTGGTCATGCGCCGGCGCTCAGTGATGAGCTGCTGTACCGGTTTGAATTTCCCGAGCGATCCGGGGCGTTGTTGCATTTTCTCACGCAACTGAGCAGTCGCTGGAATATCAGCCTGTTTCATTACCGCAACCACGGGGCTGCCTACGGGCGCGTGCTGATGGGCATACAGGTGCCGCCGCAACTGACGGGTGAATTCCAGCAATTCCTGGACGGGCTGGGTATCAAGTATTCGGAGGAGACCAACAACCCGGCCTATCGACTTTTCCTGAGCTGAGGGGCAGGGGTGCCGCTGACGCCCTATTTAAGCGGGTATCAACCGTCGTGCCGTTACGGGCAATAAACTTGAACCAGGGGTTCAAGTGGGAACAGCGAGCGCTGTATCAGGCTTCCCACCTCAAGTGGGCTTGCACACAACCGCGCAGTTCAGTTCCCTTTCTACACGAAATAAGCTCAAGTTTTTGCAGGCCCGTGAGCGCACACGACAGAAGATACCCTAAACCGAAACCGCTGCAAGGCAAAGTTCAAGGCGCCTCTAAAAATTAGAGGTTCACGTAAATCAATCCTCCTCAACCAGTACATCATCAATTTTTGCTTGCAGGCGTTTTACCATCGAATCCACAGATTCAGTATAGTGCTTATTTTTTTGCTTGTATGCAAGTAACTCGTTGGCGATATTCAGCGCCGCCATGACCACGACGCGTTCGGTGCCAATGACCTTGCCGCTGTTTTTCACCTCAAGCAGCTTCTCATTCAAAAATTCCACTACGGAATGCAACTGCTCGCGCTCGTCATCCGTGCACGATATCAGGTATTCCTTGTCGAGAATCGATACCCGCACCGGTTTGGCTTGCGTCATGAGCGGGTTTCCATCGCCTTCAGGCGCGCAATCATGGACTCGATACGAAACCTTGCCTGCTCTGTTTTTTCAATGAGCGCGGCGCGTTCGCTGATCAGGTTTTTTTGCTGGTGGCGTAATGCGGAATTTTCGTCCTTCAAAGCGTCAACCGTTTTGATCAGGTCGTCAACCCGCGCCTCAAGCACTGCCAGATCTACGTTGTCCGGATTTTGTTCCGACATGGTTTTGTCCCCATCACGAATTTTTCCCACGAAATGTACTCCCAATATAAAACGCAGTTGTATCACGGTCAAGAGTGATTGCTTTTAACAATGTATAACGGTACGGTAACGCTTTTAACCCGCACTGCCATACATGAAACACAGCGAATACGGCAAGCGCCGCAAGAAGTTTATGGATATGCTGGGGGACGACAGCATTGCCATCCTGCCGGCTGCGCCGGAGAAAATTCGCAATCGGGACGTCTCTTTTCGTTATCGTCCCGACAGCGACTTTTATTACCTGACCGGTTTTGCCGAGCCGGAAGCCGTAATCGCGCTGATCCCCGGTCGTGAACAGGGAGAGTTTATCCTGTTTTGTCGCGCGCGTGACCCGGAAAAAGAAATCTGGCACGGCGCGCGCGCAGGGCTGGAGGGCGCGCGTAACGATTATGGCGCAGATGACGCCTATCCCTTTGCCGATATGGATGACATCCTGCCCGGCCTGCTGGAGAACCGGGAGCGCATCTATTACACCATGGGTAATGACGCCGCATTTGACCAGCGCGTGCTGGGCTGGGTCAACCAGGTACGCAGCAAAGCGCGTAGCGGGGTGCACGCGCCGGAGGAATATGTTTCCCTGAACCACATTCTGCACGATATGCGTCTGTACAAGAGCCGCGCGGAGCTCGGCAAGCTGCGTAAAGCGGCGGCAATAACAGCTGATGCCCACATACGCGCCATGCGGGTGTGCCGACCGGGCCTGATGGAGTACCAGCTCGAAGCCGAACTGTTGCATGAGTTCATGCGCCAGGGCGCCCACAGCGCGGCCTATCCCTGCATCGTCGGCAGCGGCGCCAACAGTTGTGTGTTGCATTACAGCGACAACACCAGGGAAATGCAGGACGGGGACATCCTGTTAATTGACGCCGGCGCCGAGTACGACTGTTACGCCAGCGACGTGACCCGCAGCTTTCCTGTCAACGGCCGTTTCAGCAGCCGCCAGCGGGCCGTGTATGAGCTGGTGCTGGCCGCGCAGCTTGCCGCCATTGACGCGGTGCGGCCGGGAAACCATTGGGACCAGCCGCACAAGGCGGCTGTGGCTGTGCTCACTGACGGGTTGGTTGACCTGGGGATTCTCAAAGGCTCCCCGGAAGCTCTGCAGGAACAGGAAGCCTACAAGCCTTATTTCATGCACAAGACCGGGCACTGGCTGGGTATGGATGTGCACGATGTGGGTGATTACAAGATCGGCGAGGAATGGCGTTTGCTGGAACCGGGTATGACACTGACTATCGAACCGGGGCTGTATCTCCAGCCGCGGGAGGAACTGGCCGATGCCTGGTGGAACATCGGCGTGCGCATTGAGGATGACGTGCTGGTGACAAAAACCGGCCACGAGGTGCTGAGCGGGGACACGCCGAAGACCATTGCAGAGATCGAGGCAGTGATGGCGGCCAACTGATTCAGGTTCCATAGTTGTACGTAACGACATAAATAATGTCGCACGATGAGCTGTTATTGCCCCTCGTTCGTCATTCCTGCGAAAGCAGGAATCCAGTAAGCAAAAATTCATTATGAAGAATTGTTTTATCGACTGGATTCCTGCTTTCGCAGGAATGACGAACGCTATGCCTCTGCATATCGATGAAATGCCGTGACATACAATTACGACATCGTAATTATTGGCGGCGGTTTGGCGGGGGCCGGGCTTGCCTGTGCCCTGGCCGGGGAGGATCTCACTATCGCCCTGGTTGAGGCGCGACCGGTGCGTGGCGCCCACCCTCATGGCGTCCATCCCCATGACACCCGGCCCCATGACACCCATCCCCACAGTGATGATGCCAGGGGCATCGCCCTGGCGCTTTCTTCACAGAAGATACTGGATGAGATGGGACTGTGGCGGCAACTGGAGCCACTCGCAGGTGCTGTTGAACAGGTGCACGTCAGCGCCCGCGGCCGGCTCGGTTGTGTGCGACTGGCTGCCGACATGCTCGACCTGGAGGCGCTGGGGTACGTGGTTCCCGCGCCTGAGCTGGGGCGGGTGTTGTTCGAAGAGCTGGGCGCGCGCGCCAACATCGACCTGCTCTGTCCTGCGGCTGCGGGTGCGGTGCAGTACAACCCCGATTCCATTTCAGTACAGGTGCGGCAGGCCGGCGCCGAGACTGCGCTCAGGTGCCGGCTGCTGGTGATCGCCGACGGCGCCCGCTCCAGCCTCAGAGAGGCGGTCGGGATTCAGACCAGGACGCATGATTACCGGCAGACGGCTATTGTCGCCAACGTCACTGTGGCGCGGGAACACCGTAACACGGCCTACGAGCGCGTTATTCCCGGCGGCCTGATAGCCCTGTTGCCATTGCCCGGCGGCAGGCGTTGTGTCACGGTACTGGTGGCGCCGACGGACGCCGCCGCGTGTGACCTGCAACTGGATGATGACGGCTATCTGCGCCTGCTGCAACAGACCTTCGGCAAGCGCTTAGGAGCCTTCTCTGAGGCGGGCCCCAGGCAGTCCTGGCCGCTGTTTTTGTTGCAGCCCGAACGACAAGTGGCCGCACGGGTCGCGCTGCTCGGTAACGCAGCCCATACCATTCACCCCAACGGCG
Source organism: Gammaproteobacteria bacterium (assembly GCA_026709915.1). Lineage (GTDB taxonomy): Bacteria > Pseudomonadota > Gammaproteobacteria > Eutrophobiales > Eutrophobiaceae > JAAXHV01. The sequence goes on along the minus strand of JAPORZ010000029.1, from coordinate 5,313 downwards.
CCCAGGGGCTGAATCTGGCGCTACGGGACACGGCGACGCTGGCCGGGTTGGTGCGGGAGACGTTACGGAATGGTGGCGATGTGGGCGCGCCGGCGCTGCTGGATAGCTACGCCTCAAGCCGGCAGGCCGACCAGCGTCAGATTGTCCTTTGCACCGACGCACTGCAAAAGACATCCGCTACGACACACCCGTTGCGGGCTGCATTACGCGGCGGCGCAATGCTGGCGCTGGACACCTTACCCGGCTTTAAGCAGGCGTTCATACGCCGTGCCACGGGCCTGCACTTCCCGGGCGCGCAGTTTTCGGGCCTGGAGTTGCACGGTACAGGATCGCAAGCTGCGGACCGGAAAGCGGCTACAGCTCGCGGTTGGCAACGGCAGGCGCAGCAAACGGCCAGCACGGGTCCGGAAGTCCGGTCTGGCAGACGCACCGCCGCGCCATCTCACACCGTGCCATCAGGCGAACCACTATCCCGCTCCTCATTATCTCAGCCCTCATCATCCCGGCCCCCGGATACGGAACTTCTCATCATCGGCGGTGGCGTCATCGGCAGTGTCATGGCGTTACTGGCGGCGGCGCGTGGTATGGACTGTATCCTGGTCGAACGCAACGTCCAGCCGACAACCGCAGCAGCCCCGGCTCAAGATGCGCGGCCCCAAGATGCGCAAGCCCAGGACGCGCGGGCATTAGCGCTCACTCCGGCATCCAGGCAAATTCTCGACACGGTGCAGGTCTGGCCGTTGCTGGCAGAACAGGATATCGGTTGCTTCCGGCAGATGCAGGTGTGGGATGCCAACGGCGCCGGCGAGTTGTACTTTGACAGCGCTGCCATCGGCCTGCCGACCCTGGGGCATATCGTCGTGCAGAGCGTGCTGGTGCAAGCGCTGGAGGCAGTTCGGGCAACACCGCCTGGCATTTCGATACATGCCGGCGCGGAACCGGTTGGGCTCAGTGACGTGGGCAATGCTGTGCGCGTGGCGCTAAGTGACGGTCGCCAGGTATCGGCAAAACTGCTGGTGGCCGCCGACGGGACCCGCTCGCAGGTCCGGCAGCTTGCCGGCATCGAATACCCCATGCACAGCTATCGGCAAACAGCCGTGGCCGGTGTCGTGCAGACGGAGTTGCAGCATGCGCAGGTTGCCCGCCAGCGCTTTCTCACAAACGGCCCGCTGGCATTCCTGCCTATGGCCGACCCCAACCGTTGTGGAGTGGTCTGGTCCACCGCACCCGACCACGCACAAGAGTTGCTTGCCATGGACGCGGCGACGTTTCAACGCGCGCTGGGAGAAGCATTCGAGCATACCCTGGGCGCAATCAGCCGCGTTGACCTCAGGCAGAGTTTTCCACTGCAGCGGGCGCAGGCACAACGCTATTGTTCGGCGCGCATTGCCCTGGTCGGCGACGCCGCGCATTGCGTCCACCCATTGGCCGGCATGGGCGCCAACCTGGGTTTGTTGGATGTGGCCGCTTTGTGCCAGGTCATCGGCGCGGCCAGGGCAGCAGGGCGGGACCCCGGCGGCAGTGTCGCGCTGAGAAAGTACGAGCGTTGGCGCAAGGGTGAAAATCTTATGGTCATGATGACCCTGGAGGGGTTAAAATACCTGTTTGAAAACCAGACCCTGCCCGTGCCGCAACTGAGGAATACCGGAATGAAACTGTACAATTCCTTGCCGGCGCTGAAAAACCTGACCATGCGCCGCGCCATGGGCATGGCGGGCGATTTACCCGATTTACAATACTGATCTTCAGGTTCGTACAGAGTGCACAGGGAGGCTGCTGCCGGACGCGTTGTGCTCGTAAGCTGATAGTAGATGAATAATTCGACCACCACACACTTTATTCGCAAGATCATCGAGGATGACATCGCCCAGGGCCGTTGTCCTGCCGGCATCCACACGCGTTTTCCGCCGGAACCCAACGGCTACCTGCATATCGGCCATGCCAAGGCCATCTGCCTGAACTTCGGCATGGCTACAGAATACCAGGGCAAGTGCAACCTGCGCTTTGATGACACCAACCCGGAAAAAGAAGACTTAAAATACGTCGAAGCGATACAGGAAGATGTGCGCTGGTTGGGGTTCGACTGGGAGGACCGGCTGTTTTTTGCCTCGGACTATTTCACCCGGTTATTTGAGTTTGCCGTTGCACTGATAGAGCAGGGCAAGGCCTATGTGGACGCGCTGAGCGCGGAGCAGATGCGGGAGTACCGCGGCACGTTGACCGAACCGGGCGTGGACAGCCCCTACCGGGAACGACCGGTGGCCGAGAACCTGGACCTGTTCCGGCGCATGAAAGCCGGGGAGTTTGCTGACGGCGAACTGTCGCTGCGCGCAAAGATCGATATGCGCGCGCCCAACCTGAATCTGCGCGACCCGGTCATTTACCGCATTCGCAGGACCCCGCACTACCGCGCTGGCGCGGCCTGGTGCATTTACCCCATGTACGATTTTACCCATTGCCTGTCGGATGCGCTGGAACATGTGACCCACTCCTTGTGCAGCCTGGAATTTGAAGATCACCGGCCGTTGTACGACTGGTTTATCGACAACCTGGATACGCCTGCCCGCCCGCGCCAGTATGAATTTGCCCGCCTTAATCTGGAGTACACGGTGCTAAGTAAGCGCAAGCTGGTCGAACTGGTGGAGGGCGGCTATGTGCGCGGCTGGGACGACCCGCGTATGCCCACCTTGTCCGGCCTGCGCCGGCGCGGGTTTACCCCGCATTCCCTGCGCACCTTCTGTGCACGCATCGGCCTGACCAAAAATGACACCTGGATAGACGCCAGTATGCTGGAGCATGCCATCCGCGATGAGCTGGGCGTTACCGCGCCGCGCCGCATGGCGGTGTTACGTCCCCTGAAAGTGGTCATCGACAACTATCCGGACGACCAGGAAGAACTGCTGGATGCCGCCAACCATCCCCAGGACCCGTCCATGGGCACGCGCCAGATACCGTTCGGCAAGGTGCTCTATATTGAACAGGATGATTTCATGGAGGATGCGCCAAGGAAGTTCTTCCGCTTAGCGCCGGGTCGGGAAGTGCGGCTGCGCTATGCCTATTTCATCACCTGTAACGAGGTCATCAAGGATGCGGCCAGCGGCGCCGTGCTGGAACTGCGTTGCAGTTATGATCCGGCCACGCGCGGCGGCAACGCACCCGACGGCCGCAAGGTCAAGGGCACCCTGCACTGGGTGTCGGCCCGGCACGCGCAGCTGGCGCAGGCGCGGCTGTACGACCGGCTGTTTGCCGTTGCCAATCCCGACCAGGGCAAGCAGGACTGGAAATCCTGCCTCAATCCGGCTTCCCTGGAGATACTGGATGATTGCCTGATCGAACCCGACCTGACCCAGGCCGCGCCGGAACAGCGCTTCCAGTTTGAGCGACTGGGTTACTTCTGTGCCGACCGGCAGGACTGGCAGCCGGACCATCCGGTGTTTAACCGTATCGTCACGCTACGCGATAGCTGGGCGAAGATGGGTAAGAGATAACCGGGGCATTGTCAGGGGTTATTATACAGAGCGACATAAATAATGCCGCACTATGACCCGTCATTACCCTTCGTTCGTCATTCCGGGTCAGGCCCGGAATGACGAACACAGCGCTATTTCTGTGCTGTGTATAACACTTTATCAGGAGCCAGGATGTCAAACTCAAACACATCTCTCTATCAATCCGAAATCAGCAGCCTGTCGCTGCTGAACCAGGGCAAGGTGCGCGACATCTACACAGTCGATGCCGACCATCTGCTGATCGTCACCAGCGACCGTATCTCCGCCTTCGATGTGGTGTTGCCCGACCCGATTCCGGGCAAGGGCAGGGTGCTGACCACGGTGTCCAATTTCTGGTTTGCGCGCACGCAGCAGCTGGTCGCCAACCACCTCACCGACCGTGGTCTGGACTCCATTGGCCTCAGCGCAGACGAGGCCAGACAGCTTGCCGGGCGCGCCATCGTGGTGAAAAGGCTGTCGCCGCTGCCGGTGGAGGCCATCGTGCGTGGCTACATCATCGGCTCCGGCTGGAAGGACTACCAGCGCACCGGCGCGGTCTGTGGCATCGAGTTGCCGGCGGGTCTGCAACAGGCGCAGCAACTGCCAGAACCCATATTCACGCCTTCCACCAAAGCCGCGGCCGGCGCCCACGATGAAAATATCAGCTTTGCGCAAGCTGTCGAACTGCTGGGCCCCGATCTGGCCGACAAGGTGCGCAGGCTCAGCCTGACCATCTATCAACAGGCCGCGCAGTACGCCGCCCAAAGAGGTATCATCATCGCCGACACGAAACTGGAATTCGGCCTTGACGCCAACGGCGAACTGTATCTGATAGATGAAGTGCTGACGCCGGATTCATCCCGTTTCTGGCCGGCGGATTCCTACCGCGTCGGCATCAGCCCGCCCAGCTTCGACAAGCAATACCTGCGCGACTACCTGGAAACCCAGGACTGGAACAAACAAGCCCCCGGCCCGGCCTTGCCGCAGGAAGTCATTGAGCAGACTGCGGCAAAGTACAGGGAGGCGCAGGACCGGCTGCTGGAATGATCCCTCTCCACGACGACAATCCCACTCAAATCTTCCCGGCGCTGACCGTCACCTTCATCGCGGCCTGTGTGCTGGTGTTCCTGTGGCAGGTGTCGCTGGGCACGCAGGGCTACCAGGCCGCAGTCTATGCCCTGGGTGTCATCCCGGCGGTGTTATTGGACCAGGCGGCGCTGCCCCCGGAACTATCCGTGGTGCCGCCTACCCTGACCGTATTCACTTCCATGTTCCTGCACGGAGGCTTCATGCACCTGGCCGGTAACATGCTGTTTTTGTGGATTTTCGGGAATAACGTGGAAGACGCGATGGGGCATGGCCGCTTCATCGTGTTCTACCTGCTGTGCGGTATCGCCGCCGTGTTCGGTCAGGTCATGCAAAACCCGACCTCCGAGATCCCCATGATCGGCGCCAGCGGCGCTATTTCCGGGGTGTTGGGCGCGTACCTTTTGCTCTATCCCCAGGCCCGGGTGCTGGTGCTGATCCCCCTGGGTTTTTTCATACAACTGGTAAGATTGCCGGCGCTGTGGGTACTGAGCCTGTGGTTTGCCATTCAGCTCATCAGCTCGGCGCTCACCTCATCAGAAGGCGGCGGCGTAGCCTGGTTCGCCCACATCGGCGGCTTCCTCGCCGGCATGGCGCTGATCCCGTTCTTCAAACGCGGCAATGTCCCCCTGCTGCACAAAGCCCACGGCTCCAAACGCTGGAGCAAACGCGTCACCCGCTGGCCACAAGGCCACGACAGACAACTGGAAAACGCCGCCAGGCGTTGGTCGGGGCGGGG
>JAPORZ010000092.1 GCA_026709915.1 Gammaproteobacteria bacterium | reverse complement strand
CCACTATCATGGCACAACGATGCCGGAATAGAGAGGGCGGTGTCCATACCATCTAAAAATTAGAGGTGCCCGTGCAGCATAAGGATATGCTGCCATTTTTAAGCACGTAAGTGCTTGAAAATGAAGGAAACGAAAAATCATACTTTTTCGTTTCCGTCTCTAAACCCTCATGATCAGGGAGCTGCACACCCCGACAGTATGTAAATTTTCAAAATTTACATAGCAAAAATGCCACGGAGGGCATTTTTAGAGGTTACCTTTACTCTGAAACCAACTATCTGAGGCGCCTTTACCGAGGTTAGCGGGAACTACCGGGCAGGTAAAACTTTCCCGCCCTTCAGGCTCATTTCATATTGGAAAATTCTTTTTTTGTACTGACAATGTTTATTCGTGCTATATTGGAGATGTAGTCAGGTGGGTAATGGCTCAAATACAATTTATTTTTGTTAACTGTTTGATCGGGAGGTATTACTGATGTCAAAAGAAATTACTCTAAAGCCCATAGCCGCGGCATTGGGCACTACGTTTGCAGTGTCACTGGCACTCAGCCCCGTCGCCATTGCGGCGGATAACCCGTTTGAGATGACCGAATTGAGCCAGGGCGGTTATATGCTGGCCGGTGAGCATGGGGATGGCGAAGGCAAGTGCGGCGAGGGTAAATGCGGCGAAGGCGAGAAAGGCGGCGAGGACGCTGAAGGCGCTGAAGGCGAAGGTGGCGCTGAAGGCGAAGGTGATGCTGAAGGCGAGGGTGATGCTGAAGGCGAGGGTGATGCTGAAGGCGACGCGGACGCTGAAGGCGACAAGGATGCCGAAGGTAAATGCGGTGAAGGAAAATGCGGTGACGGCGACGCCTGATACGGCGCTGACCCTGATACCGCACCGGAAGCTGACAGTCCGTTCCGGTCCGGGCTTTGCTCCGGACTGACAGCCGGTCATGTCTGCAATCTATCCGGTACAGGGCGCTGGTCTGGGTCTGCGACGAGCTTTTATCGGCTCGCTCGCAGACTCGGCCGCTTGTCTGTCAGGGATAGACTTTATGGAAGTTGCCCCCGAGAACTGGATCGATGTGGGCGGGCGCTTCGGGCGCCGTTTTCGGCAAATCGCCGAACAGGTGCCGCTGGTGTGCCACGGTCTGTCCCTGAACCTTGGCGGCCCGGCGCCTCTGGACGAGGCATTTCTACGTAAAGTCAAACACTTTCTGGATACGTTTAATGTTCGTTGCTACAGCGAACACCTGAGCTATTGCGCGGATGACGGCCACCTCTACGACCTGATGCCGATCCCGTTTACGGCCGAGGCGGTGCGTTATACCGCCGCCAGAATCCGACGTGTGCAGGATATTGTCGGGCGGCGTATGGCCATTGAAAATGTGTCCTACTATGCTGCCCCCGGCCAGGAGTTGACGGAACTGGAGTTTATCAACAAGGTGCTGGTCGAGGCTGATTGTGACCTGTTGCTGGATGTCAATAACATCTACGTCAACAGCATCAACCATGGTTACGAGGCTGAGACCTGGCTCAAATCCCTGCCTGCCGAGCGCATTGCATACTCCCATATTGCCGGCCACTATGTGGAGGCCGAAGACCTGCGGGTCGATACCCACGGCGCCGACGTAATCGACCCGGTCTGGCGCCTGCTGGAGACGGCTTACGACCACTTCGGCGTTTTCCCCACCCTGCTGGAGCGGGATTTCAATATCCCGCCACTGCCAACGCTGGTGCGGGAAGTTGACAGGATTCGGCAAATACAGTCTGAGCGGGATTTCGCCTGGGGCGCCAGTACCGGCTCATCATTCCGGGCCTGACCCGGAATTCAGTTAAAGAACCTCCTTCATAAGGGGTTTTCTTGTCTACTGAAGGTAACCTCTAAAAATGCCCTCCGTGGCATTTTTAGAGACGGAAACGAAAAAGTATGATTTTTCGTTTCCTTCATTTTCAAGCACTTACGTGCTTAAAAATGGCAGCATATCCTTATGCTGCACGGCCACCTCTAATTTTTAGAGGTGGCCTGAAAAGTATCCTGATTATCCTGTACATTCATGTCAATCAGTGCAATGAACTCTTTCCAGGCCATACAGTACCAGTTCACTCGGCATATTCGTGACCCCGAACACGCGCCGGCGCCGCAGGATATTGAAGCGCGGCGTATGGCGATCTACCGCGATTTGCTGTTTCGCAATGTGGCAGGTTTTCTGGCGGGCAGTTTTCCGGTAGTGCGTAAAATACTCAAGGATAGCGAATGGCATGACCTGATACGCGACTATTTCAGGAACCACCAGGCGCGCACGCCGTTGTTTCCGAAAATGCCGCAGGAGTTTCTGCAATACTTGCAGGATGCCAGGCAAACAGTCGAGAACGAAGAAACGGTTGCGAAGTTGTATCCCTTCCTGACGGAACTGGCCCACTATGAATGGGTGGAACTGGCATTGTCTTTAGACGTCAGGGAGATACGGGAGCAGGGCCTCGATCCGTCCGGCGATTTGCTGTCAGGCGTTCCGGTCCTGAACGAGTTATCCTGGTCGCTGGCTTACCACTACCCGGTGCATCGTATCGGCCCGGATTACCTGCCTGAGGAAAAACCGGCGCAACCCACCTGCCTGCTCGTTTACCGTGACCGGGCCGATCAGGTAAGGTTTATCGAACTGAACCCCCTGGCCGCGCGACTGGTCGATTGTCTGAAGGAGAACGAAGACAATAAAACCGGTCGCGACATACTCACAGGAATGGCCGCTGAGATCGCGCACCCGGATCCGGAAGTTGTCATCAAGGGCGGCAGCGCCCTGCTCGAAGACATGCGGGAGAAGGAGGTCATCCTAGGGGTACGTTGAATTCAGGGAACCACCTGGTGAACCAACTTCGTCATTCCTGCGCAAGCAGAAATCCAGTAAACAAACATTTATTTTCAAGCACTTACGTGCTTAAAAATGGCAGCATATCCTTATGCTGCATGGCCACCTCTAATTTTTAGAGGTGGCCTGTATCCTGTTCATCCATGTTAATTCCCCTTATTCTTCATACGCAGCCGCAACGCGTTCAATCTGATAAAACCTTCCGCATCCTGCTGGTCGTAGCTGCCGGTATCGCTCTCAAAGGTGGCAATGTCGGCGCTGAACAGGCTGTCGGTGTCGGATTTGCGACCGCAGACGATGACGTTGCCTTTATACAGTTTCAGGCGCACGCGGCCGTTGACTTTAGACTGGCTGGCATCGATCAGTTGCTGCAGGGCCAGACGTTCCGGGCTCCACCAGTAGCCGTTGTAGATCATTCTGGCATAGCGCGGCATCAAATCATCTTTCAGGTGCGCCAGTTCCCGGTCCAGGGTGATGGACTCCAGGGCGCGATGAGCCTTGAGCAGTATTGTTCCGCCCGGGGTTTCATAGCAACCGCGCGATTTCATGCCCACGTAGCGGTTCTCGACGATATCGGCGCGACCAATGCCGTGCCTGCCACCGGTTTCGTTCAGCGCTTGCAGTAATTGCGCCGGTGACATGGTGACGCCGTTTAAGGCACAGGCATCGCCATTGCTGAAATCCAGTTCGATGAGTTCAGGCGCGTCGGGGGCGCGCTCCGGGGCCACGCTCCAGCGCCACACTGACTCGTCCGGCGTCTGCCAGGGATCTTCCAGTTCCCCGCCCTCGTAGGAAATATGCAGCAGGTTGGTATCCATGGAGTAGGGCGAGCCACCGGCCCGTTTGGCCTCAATGGGGATGCCATGCCGTTCCGCATAAGCCAGCAGCTTTTGTCGCGAATCCAGGTCCCACTCGCGCCAGGGCGCAATCACCCTTATATCCGGCTTCAGTGCGTACGCGCCCAGTTCCAGCCGCACCTGATCATTGCCCTTGCCGGTGGCGCCGTGTGCGATGGCATCCGCGCCCGTTGCCGCGGCGATCTCCACCAGGCGCTTGGCCACCAGCGGGCGGGCGATAGAGGTGCCCAGCAGGTATTCGCCTTCATACAAGGTATTGGCGCGGAACATGGGAAACACGAAATCCTGCACAAACTCTTCCACCAGGTTCTCGATGAATATCTCCTTAACTCCCAGATTCTCCGCCTTGACTCGCGCCTGGGCAACCTCCTCACCTTGGCCGATATCCGCAGTGAAAGTCACCACCTCGCACTGGTAGGTGTCCTGCAGCCATTTCAGAATGACGGAGGTGTCCAACCCGCCGGAATAGGCGAGCACGACTTTGTTGACCGGAGTATTTACCATGAGGTGTTAGTGTGCTAGGCTTGGGGTTGTTGCAGCGGACAGATTCAAACCTGTCCGGGGATTATATCATCACACCGGTAAAGCGCATGGCTACAATGATCTCCGAAGTATATGAAGCGTTCCGCTCAGCGGGTATTCCTGATGAGCGCGCGCGCGCAGCCGCCGAGGCTCTGTCATCAGAAAATGTAGCAACCAAGCGTGATATAAACGAACTCAAGGCTACACAGAAGCTACACAGTTGGATGATCGGTTTCAATCTGGCGATCACCGTGGCCATATTCTGGAAACTTTTCAGCTGATTCCGATCAGAGCAGTATATCCCTGATATCCGTTAGTATCTCCCCCAGCGCCCGGGTAAATTGTGCCGCGGCGACGCCGTCGATGACACGGTGATCGTAAGACAGCGAGTAGGGCAGAATGAGCCGGGGTTCGAGTTTTCCGGCCTGGTACACCGGCTTCAGCGTGGCCCTGGAAACGCCCAGTATTGCCACCTCCGGGCAGTTGATGATGGGTGTGAAGCCAGCGCCGCCGATATGGCCCAGGCTGCTGATGGTGAAACAACCGCCCTCCATGTCAGCGGGGCGCAGCTTCTTGTCTCGCGCCTGTTGCGCCAGCGCGCTCAACTCCGCCGCCAGCTCGAATACGCCCTTGAGATTGGCATCCTGCAGCACCGGCACCAGCAGCCCCTGGTCGGTGTTTACCGCCACACCGATGTGGAAATAGTGTTTCAAGATCAAATCTTTGCCGTCCGGGCTTAAGGAAGCGTTGAACTCCGGGAACTTTTTCAGTGCGACCACCACGGCCTTGACCAGGAAGCTGAGCAGGGTGAGCTTGACGCCACGCTGGTCGGCCTCGGTTTTTTTCGACAAGCGGAAGGCTTCCAGTTCGGTAATGTCGGTTTCGTCAAATTGCGTGACGTGGGGCACGTTGACCCAGTTGCGATGCAGGTTCTGGCCGCCCAGCCGTTTCAGGCGCGCCAGGGGTTGAGTTTGCACCGGGCCGAATTTGGAAAAGTCCACCGGTGGGATGTCTTGCAGCGCCGGGCGGTCAAACACGCCTTCACTGGTCATGACCGATTTGGTGAACGCGGTCACATCTTCCTTGAGGATACGACCTTTTTTGCCGCTGCCCTTGACCAGACCCAGGTCCACGCCCAGCTCCCGGGCAAACTTGCGCACGCCCGGGCTGGCGTGGGCCTTGGCCGAGGCGCTGGAACCTGCGGTCTGGGCGCCGGCCGGGGCATTCGGCGCGGGTTTTTGTCCGGGGGGCAGAGACGCGGGGGGTGTTTCGGGCACAGCTGCCGTCGGCTTTTCCACAAGGCTTTCAGGCCGGGTTGCGCCGGGTTCGTCCGGCGTTGCCTGCTGCGGTGCGGTCACTGTATCCGGTACAGCTGCATCGGCTGCTGCAGCCGCTTCATCCGCTCCAGCCGTTGCAGTCGGTGTTGCAGCTGTTACCTCAGCTTGTTCCAGCTTGAGTATCGGGCTGCCTGCGGAGACACTGTCCCCGACCTTGACCATGAGTTCCACCACCGTGCCGGCGGTCGGCGCCGGAATGTCCATGGTCGCCTTGTCCGATTCCAGGGTGAGCAAGGTATCTTCAGGCTTTACCGTATCGCCCGGCTGCACCGCTATTTCGATGATCTCGACCGCATCGAAGTCACCGATGTTCGGGGTCAGGATATCAGTGATTTGACTCATCATACCTTGACCGGATCCGGCTTTTCCGGGTCTATGCCATACTTGTTCATTGCCTCGGTTACTTTGCCGGCGGAGATTTTATCGTCATCGGCCAGCGCCTTCAGGGCCGCAAGCGCGACGTAGCGTCGGTCCACTTCAAAAAACTTTCTTAAGCCGGCGCGGGTATCGCTCCTGCCGTAGCCGTCTGTTCCCAACACAAGATAGGGCGCCGGCACGTGGCTGCGAATTTGGTCGGCATACAGTTTCATGTAATCTGTGGCGGCGACCACCGGGCCTTCCCGGTCTTCCAGGCAGCGCCGCACATAGCTTTTCTTAGCGTCCTGTTCCGGGTGCAGCAGGTTCCAGCGATCCGTCTCCAGGCAGTCCCGGCGCAGTTCGTTGAAGCTGGTCACGCTCCAGACATCGGCGGTCACGTTAAAGTCGGCGCTGAGCAGTTCCGCCGCGCCCAGCACTTCGCGCAGGATCGCGCCTGAACCCAGTAATTGCACCCGCGAGGCGCTATCGTTACCCTCCTGCAGCAGATACATGCCTTTCAATATCCCCTCCGTGGCATTATCCGGCAGGGGCGGGTGCGTGTAGTTCTCGTTCATTACGGTGATGTAGTAATACACATCCTCGTCGAGTTCATACATGCGCCGCAACCCGTCGTGGATGATGACAGCCAGCTCACCGGCGTAAGTGGGGTCATAGGAGATGCAGTTGGGTATGGTGGAGGCCAGCAGGTGGCTGTGACCGTCCTGGTGTTGCAGCCCTTCGCCAGCCAGGGTAGTCCTGCCGGCAGTGCCGCCGATAAGGAAGCCGCGGGAACGCAGATCTCCAGCCGCCCAGGCCAGGTCGCCGATGCGCTGGAAACCGAACATGGAATAGAAAATGTAAAACGGTATCATCCGTACCCGATGGTGTTTATAGGCAGTGGCCGCCGCAATCCAGGAAGAAAAGGCGCCGGCCTCGGTAATGCCTTCCTGCAGGATCTGCCCTTGTTTATCCTCCCGATAATACATGACGTGGTCGATATCCACCGGCTCGTACAGCTGCCCCACCGAAGAGTAGATGCCGAGTTGCCTGAACATGCCTTCCATGCCAAAAGTGCGGGCTTCATCCGGTACGATGGGAACGATGTACTTGCCCAGCTTGTCGTCTTTGGTCAGGGTGTTGAGAATGCGCACAAAAGCCATGGTGGTGGATATTTCCCGGGTGCCGGTCCCCGCCAGCAGTTTCTCGTGGATACCCACCTCCGGTACCGCCAGTCGCGGCGCCTCGGGCCATTGCTGTAACTGAAAACCACCGAGCTTGTCCCGTTGTGCGCGCATGTATGTTATTTCCGGGCTGTCAGCAGGCGGTTTATAAAACGTGGCATTGGCAACATCTGTATCGGATACCGGTATGTTGAAGCGTTGGCGAAAGGCTTTCAGCGCGTCCTCGCCCATTTTCTTTTGCTGGTGGGTGATATTCTGGCCCTCGCCGGCCTCACCCATGCCGTAGCCCTTGACGGTCTTGGCCAGGATGACCGTAGGCTGCCCCTTGTGCCTGACTGCCGCAGCATAAGCGGCATAGACCTTGTGCGGGTCGTGGCCGCCGCGATTCAGACGCCAGATGTCCTCATCGGACATATTGGCGACCAGCGCCTTGAGTTCCGGGTGTTTGCCGAAGAATTTTTCTCTCACGTAAGCGCCGCTGTTGGCCTTGTAGGCCTGGTATTCGCCATCTACCGTTTCTTCCATCACCTTGAGCAGCTTGCCCTCGGTGTCTCTGGCGATCAAGGGGTCCCAATAGGACCCCCAGATGACCTTGATCACGTTCCAGCCGGCGCCGCGAAATTCGGCTTCCAGCTCCTGGATGATTTTACCGTTGCCGCGCACCGGTCCGTCCAGGCGTTGCAGGTTGCAGTTGACGACGAAGATCAGGTTATCGAGTTTCTCCCGGGCGGCCAGACCAATCGAGCCCAGCGCTTCGGGTTCGTCCATTTCCCCGTCTCCCATAAACGCCCATACCTTGCGGTCGCTGGGCGGAATCAGTTCCCGGTGTTCCAGGTAGCGCATGAAGCGGGCCTGATAAATGGCCATGAGCGAACCTAAGCCCATGGACACAGTGGGGAACTGCCAGAAATCCGGCATCAGCCAGGGATGTGGATAAGAGGACAGGCCGTCACCGTCAACCTCGCGGCGAAACTTGCCGAGCTGCGCTTCGCTCAAGCGGCCATAGAGAAAGGCGCGCGCATACACGCCCGGCGCCGAGTGTCCCTGAATGAATACCAGATCGCCGCCCTGTTGTTCTGTGGCGGCGCGGAAAAAATGGTTAAAGCCCACATCGTAAAGGGTTGCCGAGGAGGCAAAACTGGCGATGTGGCCGCCCAGTTCAGCGCTGAAGCGGTTGGCCCTGACCACCATTGCCAGCGCGTTCCAGCGTATCAACGAGCGGATGCGCCATTCCATACCGGGGTCGCCCGGCGCCCGTGCTTCCCGAGCTGGCGGTATGGTGTTCAGATAGGCGGTATTTGCAGAGTAGGGCAGGTAGGCGCCGGATTTCCGGGCCCGGGCTATCAGTTGTTCCAGCAGGTAATGGGCGCGTTCAACTCCTTCCTGGCCCATGACTGAATCCAGTGCCTCAAGCCATTCTCGGGTCTCCTGCGGATCGATGTCTGGTATTTTATCCTGCATAGGTTCGTTGTCGTAGTGAAATAAATGCGCCTCTAAAAATCAGAAGTGCATTTGCAGTGGTTCCTGCGGATTATACCCGTATCGGACATAGAAAAAAATACCGCCACCAGAGGAAGAGGACCGGTGGCGGTCAAAAGTGGGAGTTAGGACACTCCCGGGGGATAGAGGTATTCCGGCGTCAGTATCAAACATGTACCTGATGACCTGTCACACCGGGGCTTAGTTCAATGTGCCCACGCGGTATAAATACCTGCTCGTGGGGTTGCGATCAGCAACCGGCACACCGGGACTGCGGGCGCCTGCGGCATTATCCGGCACCGCCTCAGTCGGGGTAATCGCCGTATCCTCATACATGCGCCGCACGTTTTCCTCCAGTTCCTCGAAAATCTGCGTGCGCATGGCGTTATCCAGATAGCTGTCAATCTCACTCGCGTGATTTTCGAAGTTGGCCATGATCAGCAAACCTGCAATCAAGGCAACAGCAGCAGTTTTTCCGGTAAAGATATTCATGGTTGCTCTCCGTTTATATGTAAGCTATCTAACTAAATATAGGCAAAAAATAAAGTTTCAAGGGCGCTTAAGGCCACCTCTAACACATTGACGTCCCGAAGCATTCCCGGTCGGTAATATCATCTTAACAATGCCCATTTAAGTTAAATAACTAACTAAAAATTCATTCAAAAAAACGTCCGTCCTCTATGCGGCAGCCCGTTCCTGTGTCAGGGAGGTCGGAACCTGCTCTTCTATCCACCCGGCTACCGCTTTGAGCTGACGTTTCAGCTGCCCGGGATCATTCAAAATATTCCCCAGCAATATGATGCCTTGTACACGTGACACAAACTCAAACCCCAATTCCTCCGCCCGTTTCAGTCCCATCAGGCGAAACTGCTCGGTTGACCAGTCCATAAGGTACTTCATGCAACTGTCAGCACTGTCCATAAGCTCCGTGCATTCTTCACTGAGCTCCTGGCAGAGACCACTCAGCGGACACCCCGCTTCGGCGAGCTCTCTGCTGTGACCAATCATTACCTTGAGCAGGTTCATCAGGGCATCCTTCGGCTCATTGCGTCTGCAACAACTTTTCAGCGTGTGTGACAGTGACTGCTTGCGCTCCGTCACCACCGCTTTGCAGATATCCTCCTTGGTTTTGAAATAGTAATACACGTTACCCAGCGGCACTTTAGCCTCTTCGGCGATATGGGCCAGGGTGGTGCGATAAAACCCCTGCCGGTGGATCAAGGCGTCGGCAGCACTTATCAAACGTTCACGTTTATCACTTAATCTAGGCATAAAAACAAGTTTGTTAGCCATTTGACTAACTATTATAGGGGCAGGTTTGGGTATGTCAAGTATTTTTTTGAAAAATTTTTAAAATAAGGGGAGCCTCTAAAAATGCCAGCATATCCATTATGCTGCACGGCCACCTCTAATTTTTAGAGGTGGCCTAAAGACATTGTTATCTGTATAATGCCGGTATGTTCTCGAAAAGTAAATTTGCCGCGTTACTGGTAATTTTGTTCGGTCGCCTGGTTATGGCGGCTGAACTTGAGGTCGGTCAGCCCGCGCCCGGGTTCACCATGCAGGATCAATACCTGAAAACCCATAATCTGGAGCAGTATCTGGGCAAGTGGGTGGTGTTGTACTTCTATGCCAAAAACGATACCCCGGGCTGTACCAAAGAAGCCTGCAATTTTCGCGATGACATCTTCAAACTGCGCGCCATGGACGCACAGGTGCTCGGCGTCAGCCTGGACAGTAGCGAAAGCCACGCCCGCTTTGCCGAAAAATACGGCTTGCCGTTTCCGCTGTTGTCCGACGCTGCCGGCGAGGTAGCCAAACAATACGGCTGCCTGTCGAAATGGCGCGGCCTGAATATTGCCAGACACCATACTTTCATCATTGCCCCCGACGGCAACATCGCAAAAATCTACCGGAAAGTGGACCCCAACACCCACAGCGCCCAGGTGCTGGCCGATCTGGCAGCCCTGCAGGCTGATTAGCACATTTTCCGTCGCCGCCTCTGGTTTGAGGCGACTTCCGGCCATCTTTTTACGCTCCGGATAAGGCTTATAATGACGTTCCGGTATAACTGCGGCGCCTCTATCAATGACAGACAAATCAGTTTTGGGATTCTCATACAGTCCTTGCGTGTTTAGCACTTCCACGACACCGGATAAACGGCGCGCCTGTTTCCGGGTGCGAAAAGTACTGGAGGGCATTGTCTATGACACCGTGGCGCTGGAGAATAACCCTTTCACGTTCCCGGAAGTAAAAACACTGCTGGAAGGTATCACGGTCGGCGGACACCAGGTCAGCGATGCGCATCAGGTATTGAATCAAGCTGCCAGTTGGCAAGAGTTGTTGCGGCAGGTAGAAACCGGCGCCTTTGTATTCGATGCCGCAAATTTCAAATCTTTGCAGGCCCTGGTAGCGAGAGAAGAAGCCCTGACCTGGGGAACCTTCCGGGATGATCGGGTCAGCATTGCCGGCACCGAATATACGCCCCCGCCCCATACCGAACTGGCCACCATTTTTGAACGGGGCCGCCAAACTCTGCTGACCATCCCGAACCTCCACGAACGGGCCCTGGCCACGTTCCTGTTTGGCGCCTTGAACCAGTTTTTCTACGACGGCAACAAACGCACTGCCCGGTTAATGATGAACGGACAACTCCTGAATGCCGGCCACGACGCCATCTCCATCCCCGCCCGCCGCAAGGAGGAGTTTAACAGGGAGATGATTAATTTCTATGACAGTCGGGATGCCGACAACATGTTCACCCTGCTGGCAGAGTGCTCACTGGATACCGAACTGCGCTGCACTCCGATCTCAGATTAAAAACGCCGCCAAAGGTAAAGGCGCCTCTAAAGCGAGAGGTTTTCGAGTAAGTGCTTGTTCCGAATCTGGCGCCTGATTAGGCCGTCTGGCTGTTGACATATCCAGAAACTCCGTAACATCTTCCCCCCTGTCAAAGCGGGCATCAAACTCTTCGGTTGTAATTTTTTTCATACTTTAACACCTCGCTTCTGCGTGAGCGTCGCACCGATATCAAGCGTACCGTATCATTACGGTATGTGACTATCGCAGACCAATGTTTACCCTCGATTTTCCCCATGACTAGCCATCTTGGCTCAGCTACCGACCTGGCGACAATCTCAAGCAGGTCGGGATCATCCCATAGCTGTTGTGCCATGCGAAAATCTATCCCCTGTTTCCTGAAGTTGCTTACGCTTTTCCGTCTGTCAAACTGAAATTCCATATACGATAAAGATACAGCAGGTAGTCAGCAATTTCAACCGCCTGTGAAAAATTCCTGACAT
>JAPORZ010000195.1 GCA_026709915.1 Gammaproteobacteria bacterium | reverse complement strand
AAAAATGGCAGCACATCCCTGTGCTGCACGGGCGCCTCTAATTTTTAGAGGCGCCTGGATCATTCGGGCAAGTCCAGCAGCGCCCGCACAAAATCATCTGCGTTGAATGGCTGCAGGTCGTCCACCCCCTCACCGACGCCGAGGTAACGGATGGGCAGGGCCAGTTGCTGTGCCAGCGCCAACGCCATGCCGCCTTTGGCTGTGCCATCGAGTTTGGTCAGGGCGATGCCGGTGACCGGCACCGCCTGTTGGAACTCCTGTGCCTGCACCAGGGCATTCATGCCGGTGCCGGCGTCCACGACCAGCAGGGTTTCCACCTCAATGCGGGCGTCGAACTTGTGGATGACGCGGTGAATTTTCTTCAATTCCTCCATGAGGTTGTCCTTGTTGTGCAAGCGTCCTGCGGTATCGGCAATAACGACATCGGTGTGGCGCGCCACGGCAGCCTGCAAGGCGTTGTACAAGACCGCGCCGGCGTCGGCGCCGGGTTGCTGGGCTATCACCGGCGCCCCGAGGCGCTCCCCCCAGTGTTGCAACTGGTCAATGGCCGCGGCCCGGAACGTATCCCCGGCGGCCAGCAACACCGAATGGCGCTGCTGTTGCAACTGCCGGGCAAGTTTGGCGATGGTCGTGGTCTTGCCCACGCCGTTGACACCGACCACCAGGATCACAAACGGTTTGTTGTCCGGAATGCGCAGCGCCTGTTCACAGGGTTTGAGCAGAGCCACCAGCACCTGGCGCAAGACCGGCAGGAGCTCAGGTTGCCCGCCTGGCGCGCGTTTGCAGGCCGCCTCCAACTCGGCCCGGATAACGGCGGTAGCCTGCACCCCCACATCCGCGCCAAGCAGTTGATTTTCCAGTTCTTCCAGCAGCGCGGCAGCCAATTCCCGGCGCCCTTTGAACAGCCCTGCAGCTTCCCCAAAAAGGCGCGTGCGGGTCTTCTCCAGCCCGGTGGCCAGACGCTGAAAAAAATTCCCACGGGTTGCCATGTTTATCAGGATAAGATGCCGGCAGTGCTGCGCCGGGTAATGGGCGTCTCTAAAGGTAACCTCTAAAAATGCCACGGAGGACATTTTTAGAGGTTAACTAATAATACACGCAAGACCAGCCGGGATAAACCGGTCCCGACGTGAGCCCCCGACGTGAGCATTTGGCGCCGACGTGTTATAGTGCCGATAATGAAACGCATTGAACTGTTTTTGTGCCGCAGCGCCCTGCTGCTGGCGCTGTTGTCGCCGCTGTTGCTGCACGCCGAGGTGCATGAATATCGACTTGATAACGGCCTGAAGTTGTTGGTTAAGGAAGATCGGCGGGCGCCGGTGGTGGTGTCGCAGGTCTGGTACCGGATTGGGTCGAGTTACGAGCATAACGGCATTACCGGAGTCTCTCATGCGCTGGAGCACATGATGTTCCAGGGCACGGAAAAATATCCCGGTGGCGAGTTCTCCCGCATCATCGCGGCAAACGGCGGCAGTGAAAACGCGTTCACCGGCAGGGATTACACCGCTTATTTCCAGACGCTGGAAAAATCCCGGCTGGAAATCAGCTTCGAACTGGAGGCGGATCGCATGCGCAACCTGTTGCTGGCGCCGCAGGAATTCGACAAGGAAATCGAGGTGGTGAAAGAAGAACGCCGCCTGCGCACGGATGACAACCCGGTTGCCTACCTGTATGAAAGCGCGCTGGCCGCGGCGTTTCAGACTGCTCCTTACCGACACCCGATCATCGGCTGGATGGCGGACCTCGAGGCCATGACAATTGACGACCTGCGCGCCTGGTACCGGCGCTGGTATGGGCCCGCCAATGCTGTGGTCGTCGTCGTCGGGGATGTCGATCATGACGCGGTGCGGCGGCTGGCGCAGCAGCATTTCGGAGCCATCAAGGCCGGCCCGCCGGTATCTGTGCGCACGCCCCCGGAGGTGGCGCAACAAGGCTTAAAGCGGGTGACGGTGAGACGTCCGGCCGAGCTGCCACACCTGCTCATGGCGTATAAAACACCGGTGCTGCGCACTGCGATTGCGGCGTCAGCAGACTGGGAAGCGTATGCCCTGGAGGTGTTGGCCGGGGTGCTCGACGGCGGTTACAGCGCCAGACTGGAAACAAACCTGGTACGCGGCCAGGAAGTGGCCGCCAGCATCAGCGCGTCCTACAACCTGAGCAGCCGCCTTGATGGTTTGTTTACCTTACAAGCAGTGCCGGCCCGGGGCAAAACCATGGCCGAGTTGGAACAGGCCGTGCGGGAACAGTTGCAGCAACTGAAACAAGGAGAGATCAGCGCGGCGGAACTCGAGCGGGTCAAAGCGCAGGTGGTCTCCGGCGATGTGTATGAACGCGATTCCCTGTTCTATCAGGCCTTGGAACTGGGCCTGTTTGAAACGGTGGGCCTGCCCTGGCGCCTTACCGAAGACTATGTGCCGCAAATCCAGTCGATCCGGGCCGAGCAGGTGCAACAGGTGGCCAACAAGTATTTCCACGATGACGGCTTGACGGTGGCAGTGCTGGAACCAATACGCCAATGACGCGCGCCGGCCCTGGTTTAGTAACCTCTGAAAATGCCCGCCGTGGCATTTTCAGAGGCGCCTTTTTCCTGTTCAGAGGTGTCATGCTGGCCTGGGGGCTGGGCGCAATACACAGCGCCTGGGCCAGCCCCGACATTATGCAGTGGCAGACACAAGCCGGTAGCCGGGTCTATTTTGTCGAGGCCCGGGAATTACCCATGGTGGATGTGCGCCTGCTGTTCGATGCCGGCGCAGTGCGGGAACCCGACGACAAATACGGTCTGGCACAACTGGTAAACGGCTTGCTGAACCAGGGCGCAGGCGAGCTGGATGCCACCGGGGTCAGTTATGAATTCGAGCGCTTAGGGGCGCGTTATGGCGCCGATTCAGGGTACGATTTTGCTTCTGTCAGCTTGCGTAGCCGGTCCGCCCCGGCCGTGCTGGAACCGGCCCTGCGCAACCTGCGCCGGGTGCTCGCGGCGCCGACGTTTCCCGCACAGGCGGTGGCGCGGCAGAAACAACGCATGCAGGTCGGGTTGGAGCGCAAACGGCAATCTCCGGCGGCAATTGCGCGCGAAGCCTACCGCTCTGCCCTGTACCGGGCCCACCCTTATGCCCGCCCCAGTGACGGCACCGAAGCCAGCATCGCCACGCTCAGCCGCGCCGATGTGGTGAACTTCCACCGTGAGTACTACCATGCCAACAATGTGCGCCTGGTGATTGTCGGGGACCTGGAGCGGAACCAGGCCGCGGCGCTGGCCGAGGACCTGAGCGCGGCGCTGCCACGCGGCCAGCCACCGGGGCCGCTGCCCGCAGTAGCGCCATTGCCGCGCAGCGAGGAGATACGCATCGAACACCCGTCGTCGCAGGTACATATACTGGTCGGGCAACTCGGCATCAAGCGCGGCGCTGCAGATTATTTTCCGCTGTATGTGGGCAACCATATCCTGGGCGGCGGCGGGTTTGTGGCGCGGCTGTTCCAGGAAATCCGGGAACGGCGCGGCCTGTCCTACGGCGCCTACAGCTACTTCGCGCCGAGACGGGAGTTAGGGCCGTTCACGGCCAGCCTGCAAACTCGGGGCGGGCAACAGGAACAGGCCCGGCAGGTGTTGCGCGCAATGCTGCAAACATTCATTGAGCAGGGCCCCACCGAAGCGGAGCTGGTGGCGGCGAAGCAGAATATCACCGGCGGTTTTCCCCTGCGTCTGGACAGCAACAGCAAGATCCTCGGCCTCGTTGCCATGATCGCGTTCTACGACCTGCCGCCGGATTATCTGGACACCTTTACAGACGAAGTGAGCGCGGTAAGCGTCGCCCAAATCAGGGACGCATTCCAGCGACATCTGCACCCCGAGCGCTTTGTGACCGTCATGGTCGGGCCGGTGTCAGCCACAGATTGACCGTTGCCGACGGTTGTGGGACAGGTCAGGATCATCGGCGGGGCCTGGCGTGGGCGCAGACTCGCCGTGGCAGATTACCCCGGCCTGCGCCCGACCCCGGATCGGGTGCGGGAAACCCTGTTTAACTGGCTGGCTGGCACCATCGGCGGGGCGCGGTGCCTGGATTTGTTTGCCGGCGCCGGCGCGCTGGGTTTTGAGGCCCTGTCTCGCGGCGCCCGCAGCGCCACGCTGGTGGAACGGAATAACCAACTGGTGCGGCAACTGCACGCCGCGCGCGCCGCGCTGGATGCGCAACAGGCGGAGATTATCTGCGCAGAAGCCCTGACCTGGCTGCACCAGGCGCATGAACCGTTCGATATCGTGTTCTTAGACCCGCCGTTTCGCCGGGACTACGTGAAAAAAACTTGTGCCCTGCTGTCAAACAGGGGACACTTGACGCCGACTGCGCAAATCTACACAGAAACCGAGCGCGGCGCGGCGCCCCCCGGCGCGGGCTGGCAAGCGCTGAAACAGGCGCGCGCCGGCCAGGTAGAATACAGCCTGTACCGCTACACAGGAGAGATGAATGAAGTTGACGGCGCTCTATCCGGGCACCTTTGATCCGATCACCAACGGTCATACGGACATCATCGAGCGCGCCGCCGGCATGTTTGATCTGGTGATCGTGGGGGTGGCCCGGAGCACCGGCAAAACCACCACGTTTTCCACCGCAGAACGTGTTGCGCTGGCGCGGGCGTCGCTGGCTCATGTCGCCAACATGGAAGTGACCAGCTTCTCCGGGCTGATGACGGCTTTTGCCAAGCAAAAGGGAGCCAGAATCATCGTGCGCGGCTTGCGCGCCGTGTCCGATTTCGAGTACGAGTTCCAGATGGCGAGCATGAACCGGCAGCTCTACAATCAGGCAGAAACCCTGTTCCTGACCCCGTCTGAGCACCTGAGCTACATTTCCTCCAGCCTGGTGCGCGAGATTGCCGCGCTGGGCGGCGAGGTCACCCGTTTTGTCCCAGGTCCGGTCAATGCGGCATTGCAAGACAAGTTTTCCGGCTGAGGCGCGCTATTTGCCATGAACAATAGATTTAGCGACGCCTGCAAAACCTGCCTGCTCACCATCCTGCTGCTCGGGTTCGCCCCGGCCCATGCCGAACAGGCGCCGGCTCATGCCGTAGCCAGCGCCCATCCGCTGGCGACACAGGCCGGGGTGGAAGTGCTGCAACAGGGCGGCAACGCCTTTGACGCGGCCATCGCCGTCAGCGCCGCGCTGGGCGTGGTCGAGCCGTTCAGTTCCGGCTTCGGCGGCGGCGGCTTCTGGCTGCTGCACCGCGCCAGTGACGGCAAGCAGGTGATGCTCGACGGGCGCGAGACCGCGCCGTCACTGGCGCACGAGCGCATGTACCGCGACGAGCAGGACAACGTGATCAAGGATGCCTCCATGCAGGGCCCGTTGGCCGCGGGCATTCCCGGTTTGCCGGCAGCGCTGGTGCACCTGGCCGAACACTACGGTCGCCTGCCGTTGCGCCGCTCTCTGGCGCCGGCAATACGTTACGCCGAAGAAGGCTTCAAGGTGACGTCCCGCTACCATCGCCTGGCTGTGTACATGACGGCTACCTTGAACCGCTACCCGGACGCCGCCGGGATTTTCCTGCAAGACGGCAAGCCGCCGCGCATCGGCTATCAGATCCGTCAGCAAGATCTGGCGCGCACCATTGAGGCCATTGCCGAGCACGGTCGGGACGGGTTCTACCGCGGCCCGGTGGCACAGCAGCTGGTGCAGGAAGCGCGCCGGCACGGGGGCGTCTGGCGTGCGCAAGACCTGGAATCCTACCAGGTAGTGGAACGCGCGCCGATCATTTTCCAGTATCGGGATATGCGCGTTGTGTCCGCGCCGTTGCCGTCCTCAGGCGGCATCGTCATAGCCCAGACCTTGCGCATGCTGGAGCAGTTCAACCTGGACGAGATGAGCAACGTGCAGCGCAAACATTACATCGTTGAGGCCATGCGCCGCGCGTTCCGCGACCGCGCTCTGTTCCTGGGCGATCCGGACTTCGTACCAGCGCCGGTGCAACGCCTGCTGGACCCGGCCTACCTGGAAGGACTGGCGTTGACCATCGACGCGCAGCGGGCCACCCCCAGCGAAATTCTGGGCGAGGGGCCGGCGTTGACACAAACCGGTACCCAGACTACGCATTTCTCCGTACTGGACCGGGAGGGCAACCGCGTGGCCGGCACCCTGAGCATCAATACCCTGTTCGGCGCCTGCTTCGTGGCAGCCGGCACCGGCGTGCTGTTCAACAATGAAATGGACGATTTCTCCATCAAGCGCCTGACGCCCAATGCCTACGGCCTGATCGGCGATGAAGCCAATGCCATCGCCCCCGGCAAACGCCCGCTGTCCAGCATGACCCCCACGTTCCTGGAGACGCCGGACCGGGTCGGCATCGTCGGCACCCCGGGCGGCAGCCGCATCATCAGCATGGTCATGCTGGCAGCGCTGGATTTCGCCGCTGGCAAGCTGCCCGATTCCTGGGTGAGCCTGCGCCGCTTCCACCACCAGTACCAGCCGGACCAGGTACAGTTCGAACTGCACGGCCTGAGCGAATTTGAACAACAACGCCTCACCGCACTGGGCCACGAGCTAAAGGAGATCACCCGCCGCTACGGCAACATGCAGGCGATTTTATGGGACAGGACACAAGACCGGGTGTACAGCGCCAGCGACCCCAGAGGCGAGGGACTGGCGGTGGTGGTGGAATAGCTGCCTGCCATGAAAATTCCCGGCGACATTGATTGATCAAGGCAACCCATTTACATTCAAGCTGGCAAGCTGAACCATATACACTGAACAGCAATGACCATGTCGAGTTGCTATAACGTTTTTGCTGAGTGTGTCGACGCCATGCGAACTGGTGAACTCATTCAGGCCGTAAGCGCAACCGATAAGGAATACCACTTCCAAAACTGGTTTCAAGCAAGACTTGACCGTCTTAACCTGAACTATGATGAACCAGGACGAAATACCTATCCCGACTTTCGTTTAGTTAATGTGCCGGAAGGCTATGAAGTGAAAGGGCTCGCCACGCCGGGTCGCAATAAGAATTATGACAGCAATTCCCGGATACCAGCAGGACTACACAACGGACGTACGATTTTCTACGTATTCGGGCGTTATCCTAAAGACCTCTCGGAGTTTGCAACAAACGCGGAAGGTAATAAGGAATACCCTGTGATTGATCTGATTATCTGTCATGGGAATTTTTTGAATATTGATCATGGTTACATCCACGAAAACAAGAGCATCAAGTGCTTTGGCAGTTATGGCGATATCATGATACGTGACAGGAAAATGTATGTGGCCCCGACTCCTTATGCTCTGACAACAGGGACAACCGGCGTTTACACTTTGATTGTGCCGGATGATCTTGCTGGTGATCCAAAGTTTGAACGAGTTGGTGAACTGGTGCGAGTTGAAGCTGAAAATCTGATTGTGGGTTACAGCTTTGATTTACGAACCAACAAGTTGACATCCAAGACAACCCCTAACCCTTCCGCCGGGAAACAGCATCACTTCGCTGCGTACAGGCTTAAAGGTCAAGGGGGGAAGCCCGTGTCTATGACCATGACGGACAATAATACACAAGGATAAGCCATGACTACGGAAAACTTGGCTGTAGCGATTGAAGAAAATGAGGAATCTCCGGGCCATCCCATTTCAGAATCCGTTTCCGATCCCAAACCGGGAGGAGCTGTAGAAACGCCGTTGCTCCCGGAAGCTTACGTCAAAGCAATTGAAGTTGCTTTCCCGGTCGAAGAAATAAGCCAACTGGCAGAGCGTGAAAGCTACCGAAAAGAAATTTTCAGGCCGATCTATCATATTCATAAGTGGTGGGCTAACCGTTTGGGTTCCGTCTTTCGGGGAATCGTATTGGGCGCCGTTTCAAGGAGCAATATTGATATATGGAAGGAATTTTATAAAAAACATGACTTACAGGATGTGTGTATTCTGGATCCGTTCATGGGTAGCGGCACGACCCTCGGCGAGGCAGCAAAACTGGGTGTTAAACCGGTTGGTTGCGATATTAACCCAATCAGCACGTTCGCTGTCAGGCAAGCTTTAACCGACGTAGATGTTGATAAGCTGGAACGCGCATTTCAAAAACTGGAACAGGAAGTAAGGCCGGAAATTCAACGATACTACACAACTCTTGACCGGGAAACTAATCTTCCGATTCCCGTACTGTATTGTTTCTGGGTAAAGCTGGTTGACACGCCCAGCGGCGAAACCGTGCCGCTGTTCAATTCATACATATTCAGTAAGGATACTTATCCAAGGCAGAAGCCCTCAGCGCGGATAGTTTGCCCTGCCTGCTGGTCGGTAAATACGGGCAGGTATGATGCGACCTCTCTCATATGCCATCACTGCAGCCACGAGTTTAATCCGCAAAACGGTCCGGCGAATGCCCAATATGTAACGGATAGCAAGGGCAACAAATTCAGGATTAAGGAACTCTTGCCGGAAGACGGCCAGCCTCCGCGGCACAAGTTGTACGCCATCATGGCATTAAATAAAGAAGGTGAAAAAGTTTACCTGTCGCCAAACGCCTATGATCTTGATCTGGCGGAAGAAGCCGAAAAACGCTTGGAAGAAGAAAAACTGCCACTGCCGGAGATGCCGATACGACGCGGCCATAATACTGATCAAGCGATAGGCTATAACTACCTGTATTGGAAGGATTTTTTTAACTCCAGACAACTGCTGTGCCTGGGGTTGTTACTGAAAAAAATCCTGGAGATAAAGAGCGAAGTAGTCAGAGACCAATTTCTCTGCTTATTTTCAGGGACATTGGAATTCAATAACCTGTTTTGTAGTTTCAAGGGCGAAGGAACGGGCGCGGTGAGACACATGTTTTCACATCATATCCTTAAACCTGAGAGAACCCCGCTTGAAAATAGTGTATGGGGAACTCCAAAAAGCAGCGGCACTTTTGCTTCTTTATTCAAATCCCGCTTGTTGAAAGCAAAAACCTATTTACAAATACCCTCCGAAATTTATTTTCCGGTAGATATGTTTGGGAACAGAGCGATGAAGTCGCAGTATCGGGTAGCAAGTGACCCGGTCAAGCTGGAAATCACAAATTCATGGGAGGAGTTCCGTGATCATCCACAGCAGGCAATGGTACTGAACGGAGACAGCGCTGACCTGCCAATTCCTGATAAGAGTGTAGACGCCGTGGTTACTGATCCGCCCTACTTTGACTTTGTCCATTACAGTGAGTTGAGTGATTTCTTTTTTGCCTGGCTGGCGCCGGTTTTGTCCGATCGCTACCCGTTTTTTGGTCGAGCCAGCAGCTATCATAAGGATGAAGTGCAGAACAAAGACCCTGACGAGTTTGCTGCTAATCTGGGCCGCGTTTTCCGCGAATGTTATCGGGTCCTCAAGGACGACGGAGTTTTATCCTTCAGCTTTCATCATTCGCGCCCGGAGGGTTGGTCGGCAATCTACAAAGCATTGCGTGAAGCGAGGTTTTCTGTGACAACTTCTTATCCTGTCCACGCGGAAATGAAAGTGGCCAGCCCCAAAATGAACGCCAAGGAGCCAATCTCCCTTGATATGATCCTGGTTTGTAAAAAACAGGAACAGGCCGTCTCGGGCACATCCGAAGACGACATGGAAGAAGTACTGTCCAGGAAAATCAAACAGGTAGAAAATGGAGGCAATCAAGTCTCAAAATCAGACCGATTTAATATCCGGGCGTCGCTACTCCTGGTCGTTGCATCCAGAATGTCTTTGTCCTGCGAAGGATTTGAAAAACTGGTAGAGGCCCATATAATCGGATAGTTGAATGAACCCATTCAGCCCGATTTTACAATGAGAGGTTACTCTTGGATTGATGCTGGCGCGGCCGAAGAAAAAGCGGCCGAAGCCTCGGCAGGGCAAGACCGCGTTTTTCGTATGGAAAAGGACATCGTAGAGATCAAGGGTCGGCTGAACCTCCTCATTTCCATCGTAGTTCCTTTGTTGGTGATTATTATTGTCAAGCTGTTTGGTATTGTTTGAACGCTTGATAAACCGCCAGTTAACGCTGACAACCCGGGCAGTAATAAGTTGAACGCTGTCCCTGGCGCATCTGTCTGATGCTGCCCGCACACACCCGGCACGGCGCGTCGGCGCGACCGTACACGTTCAGGTTCAGTTTGAAGTAGCCCGGCGCGCCGTCGCTGCCGACAAAGTTCCGCAAGGTGGTGCCGCCACTTGCCAGCGCTGCGTGCAGCACCTCTTTGATAGCCCCGGCCAGTGTCAGGTAGCGTTTGCGCGAAACGTTGCCGGCCTTGCGCAGGGGATGGATGCCGGCGCGAAACAGCGCTTCGCTGGCGTAGATGTTGCCCACGCCGACGACGATGCGGCTATCCATGATGAAGGTTTTGATCGACTGTGTGCGGTTGCGGGACCGGCGGTACAGGTGTGCGCCGCTAAAGTCCGCGGCCAACGGCTCCGGCCCCAGGCGCTGCAACAGGGGGTGTCGCTGCGGGTCTTGGTCGGTCCAGTGGATAGAGCCGAAACGGCGAGGATCGCGCAGGCGCAGGCAGGTGTGGTCTGCAAACACGATGTCAACATGGTCGTGTTTATGGGGCGCGACCGCGGCGTCCAGCACGCGCAAGCTGCCGGACATGCCCAGGTGCAGTAACAGGCAACCGTGCTCCAGGTAGCAGATCAGGTACTTGGCCCGGCGCCCGACCCGGGTGATATGCCGGCCGGTGAGGATGGTTGCAAGCTGCGCCGGCACCGGCCAGCGCAACTGCTGTTGCCGAATCGCCACAGATCGTATGGTTTTGTTGACAACATGAGGCGCAATGCCGCGTCGCGTCGTTTCAACCTCGGGCAGTTCTGGCATGGCTTGACAGGAAAAAGAAATAAATCAAATTATTATCAAGGTGTTATCCGCGCCCTCAAAATAAATTTGCGGACGGCGCCAGCGTGCGCGGTAAATTTGGATTTGTGCTTGAAAGCCGCTCTTTTTTGTAGTAGAATCCCTACACAGATGTCAACATGTTCCACGCAGGAGTTCACAATGTCAAGATTCATGTCAAGGTCCAGGCCCGTTCTATCCCTCATCAGCCTGGTTCTCGCGGTACCCCCACTAACCATGACCAGCGTTTCGGCGCAACAGTCCGAGGCCACAGTCATCGAAGAAATCGTCATCATCGGCAGCCGTCGTCAGGACGGGCGCTCGCAGACCGAGTCGCTGGTGCCGGTGGATGTCTTCGGCGGCGAGGATTTAGCCAACATGGGCTCCACCGATATGGATCAGGCGTTATCCAACCTGATCCCATCTTATAAGGTGGACACGCAAGCCATCAACGACGCCGCCACCCTGGTGCGCCCGGCCACCCTGCGCGGCCTGCCGCCGGACTCCACCCTGGTGTTAGTGAACGGCAAACGCCGCCATCGCGCCGCGGTGATTACCTTTCTGGGCAACGGCGTGGCAGACGGCTCGCAAGGGCCGGATGTCTCGGTCATCCCTTCGGTAGCATTAAAGCGGGTGGAAGTGCTGCGTGACGGCGCCGCCGCCCAGTACGGCTCCGACGCCATCGCCGGGGTCATCAACTTTGAATTGAAAGACGATGCCGAGGGCGGCACGGTCGAGGCGCGCTGGGGCCAGTTCTACGAAGGCGACGGCGACGGCTTCAACTTCGCCGGCAACATCGGCCTGCCCATGACCAGCAACGGCTTTCTTAACCTGAGCATGGAGTACAAGGAGTCCGACCCCACCAGTCGCGCCCGGCAACGCACCGACGCCCAGGCGCTGGTGGACGCCGGCAACCCACACATCGAAGACCCGAACTACGACAGTGTATTTCACCCCACCGTCATGGTCTGGGGCGCCCCGGAGTTTGAGTATGACTATAAGTTCTTCGGCAACATGGGCATCGACCTCAGCGATAACTTTGAAGCCTACGGCTACGGCAACTACGCCAAGCGCAAGGTGGAGGGAGGCTTCTATTTTCGTAATCCGCATACCCG
>JAPORZ010000014.1 GCA_026709915.1 Gammaproteobacteria bacterium | reverse complement strand
TAGTCCAGTGCAGTAAGCAAAGACACCACCATTCGCTCTTTGCCGAACCACTGGATTTTTTTCTTAAATGGAATTCACAATATGAAAACTGCTGTCTTGGTTGATGGAGCCTTTTATCTCAAGAGGCACCGGGCTTAAGGCTCCATGATATGCCGAGCGTGTTCCTGTTGTTCGCCTTCCAAATTCTGTGAACTCATCATACCGAAGAACAATTGCCCATCTGATTGACACGGTTCCTTTTGATATCGACATTGATATTCAACTGAGTGACCGCCGTCCCCCCACTATGGCAAATTCCATGTTTCTTACAAACAGGGAGCAAGGAGATTGGGCAGAGGCAGTTGTATTCAACGCAATCAATGAATATGCTCAGGAATACTGTGCAGTCAGATATGGTCATGAGAGTGATCTAGCGGCTGGCGACCCTGGGTTTGCTGAATTTTATAGGTCCTATGTCCACGAGCTTAACACGATAGGCAAAAGACCTGATATTCTCGTCTATAAGCGATCCGATGTTCCAAACGACTTTGATCTGGAAGATGAAGAATTCATTCAGAACGCGGTGGCGGCTATAGAGGTGAGGTCAAGCAGTTTTCTGGCTAACAAATATTCGGTATTTATGGAGGACAGAACACGTGAGGCAGAAACCACGGTTAGCGAAATTCAGAAAAAACTCCTGACAGAACCGTATTCAAGTTTGTTATTTGAGAAAAGCCCTAACCTCCATGAGATGATACGGACTGCGACTGCCGACACTTTCCGGGAACTGGATTTTAATCTCAGAACCTGGACATCTACTGAGCATCTAAGGGAATTGAGCAGCACGCTGAAGTTGCTGAAAAACCAAATCAAGATTCTTCAAAAAAGAGATTATCTTAGCGTTACTCCGAAGCTGGAAGATATTGCGCTCGTTAATCGCTGGATACAGCGTTTCGGTGTCAAACATTATTATTTACAAGTGTTTTTTGACAAAGCGTATGTGATCCCGTTTCAAAAAATCCTCGAATTGACCTGTAAACCGGAAAAAGAAGGTTTGGTGTTTTCCATAGAACGTGACGTAAAGAATCAGGGAAAGACAACCATCAAGGTGAATGTCCAGGTTGGTAAAGAAATCCTCGGTAAAATCGATATGCCAGAACATCATTCTGCTTTGAAAGAGCTGGAGCGAGGACGACTTCTGTATTATGGTAACCTCTAAAAATGCCATCCGTGGCATTTTTAGAGACGGAAATGAAAAAGTGTGATTTTTCATTTCCTTCATTTTCAAGCACTTACGTGCTTAAAAATGGCAGCACATCCCTGTGCTGCACGGTCACCTCTAATTAATAGAGGTGACCTTATGTAACTTTTCGTGGAGGACATGGCTATCTTGACGCTGGAGTCTTTTCAGGAGAGATAATAAATGAGGATGCCTAATGTAAGATATTCTGAGCAAGTCGAATCACCGCATCGGAAAGATTACGGACAATTCTTTACCCATCCCATAGCAGCCGATTTTATGGTGCGCTGGGTATTGAAGTCACAGAAAAAGTCCCTCTATGACCCGGCTTTCGGCCTCGGCGCTTTTCTTGACCCCGTATCGGATGATCTTCAGATTAAATTCACTGGGAGCGAGATTGACTCGAGGATCCTCAATTTCTGGAAAGGGACGGCGAATGGACGAAATGTGGAGGTTGCCAATGAAGACTACCTGTTATCTTGGGGGAAATCTCATACCAATATCGTCTGTAACCCTCCATACATGCGCTTTCAAAAATTTCTTAACAGAAATATCGTGTTCAGAGCGTTTGTGGAGAATTTAGGACTGAAATTGTCGGGATATACGAATACGGCCTCAACATTCTTGCTGAAATCACTGTCTGAGCTAAACGGTTCCGGCCGGCTTGCTTATATCATGCCTTTTGAGTTTCTTAATACCGGATATGGAACCATCGTCAAGAAACGGCTTATTCAAGATGGACATCTGGTTTCAATGATTAGTTTAGACTGCGAAAAAGATATTTTTCCAGACGCAATAACCTCCGTGGGAATAGTCTTGTACGATACTACCCAACGTTATTCTCATGTCGATTTTCATGTTGCCACATCCGTTCATTCGTTGGCAAATATTCTTGAAAATGCGCCAGTGAATAGAATTGCATTAGATTCCCTTGACCCCAAATTGAAGTGGCTTTCACACTTTCAGCCAGCAGATTTCTCCATTAATACACAAATGACCGTCCCACTGAATTACTATGGACATTTCAGCAGAGGCATTGCTACTGGCGCTAATAAATTCTTTGTATTGAGACCATCACGCGCCAAAGAACTGGAAATTCCTCTTGAAGAACGCCTTCAATGTATAACGAAAAGTTCACAAATCAAGCGGCTTGTGTTTGACTGTGAAGATTATAATAATTTAATTGAAAAGGATGATGCTGTTTTCTTATTTAATGCAGGCTGTAATCATTCGGATCGTGCCGAGGCTTACATCCAGATTGGTGAACGGGAAGGCTACAATGCCCGTTTTCTCACAAAGAACCGCAATCCGTGGTATATCACGGAGAAAAGATATCCGTCACCGTTCCTTATAGGTGTTTTCTCCAGGGGTGGTTACAAGATCGTTCGCAATAGAAGCAAAGCCTTGAATCTCACATGTTTTCACGGCTTTCAGCCTAATGCTTTCGGCAATCTGTACATTGACCAACTCTTTCTCTATCTGGCATCGGCTACAGGCCAGGATATCGTTGCGCTATCAAGACGGAGATACGGTGATGCCTTGGACAAATTCGAGCCAAATGACCTGA
Organism: Gammaproteobacteria bacterium; assembly: GCA_026709915.1. Lineage (GTDB taxonomy): Bacteria > Pseudomonadota > Gammaproteobacteria > Eutrophobiales > Eutrophobiaceae > JAAXHV01. Next base: position 9,205 of record JAPORZ010000014.1, on the reverse strand, counting down.
ACAATGCGGCTGTGCCCGCCCCTCATGTGTTCGATGAATTTACTCCGAGAGATGTAGAGGATGCGGTTTCCCACGCTAAGGAAATATGTGAGATTCCAGACTGGGTGAATGGTTTCTTTAAGACACTGAAAACCGAGGTAAAAAAAGCTAAGGTTCCAACTCTTTTATGGTAGTGATCACTGTGCTGACATGGTGCTATTCCCCGGTAACTGCTTGTGAACTCACCCACCCCCATTGACGACCTCACCATCACCCTCGGCGTTGAGGAAGAGTTCTTCCTGGTTGACCCTGACACGCGGGATTTGCTGGTGGACCCGGATCCTCTCATTTTTGCAACCTGCAAGGCCAACCAGGGGCCGCACAAGGTGGTGCATGAATTCCTGCGTTCCCAGATTGAGACGGCTACCCGGGTTTGCACTTCGGTGCGCGACGTGCGGGCGGCGTTGCTGGAGACCCGGCGGGTGATCATGGATGGGGCCGCGCAGTATGGGGCGGCGGCGCTGGCCATGTCCACGCATCCTTTTGCCGCCTGGGACAAACAGTTATCAACACCCAGTGATCGTTACGATGCCTTTGCGAATACTTTCCAGGAAAGTGTCAGGCGGCTGTTGGTGAGTGGCATGCATATTCATGCCGGTTTTGGCGACCCGGAGTCCCGTATCCGGGTGATGACTGCGCTACGGCGTTATCTGCCGGTGTTTAACGCCCTGTCTGCGTCTTCGCCGTTCGGCGGTGGCCGGGAAACGGGGTTCAAGTGCGGCCGCCTCAACCTGCTCGGTGCGCTGCCCCGTACCAGCATGCCCAGAGACCTCTACTCCAAAGCGGAATTCGATGATCTGGTGCAGAATTACCTGCGCATGGAATTCATCAGCGACGGCAGTGAATTATGGTGGGATATTCGCCCGTCTCATGCTTATCCGACCGTTGAATTGCGTATCTGCGATATCTGCCCGCGCCTCGAAGATACGTTAGGTATCGTGGCATTGTATGCTTCACTGGTGCGTTGGTTGTTGCGGCAGGATCGAAAAGGCGCGTTGCCCCCTGAGCCTCCCACCGAAATTATCGAGGAAAACGTGTGGCTGGCACAGCGCTACGGCGTGGTGGCCTTTCTCGGCGATACCAAAAAAGGCGGCCGCGTGGACATTGCCGACATGGTGACCCGGCTCGTGGATAAACTCAGCGACGATGCCGAGGCGCTGGGCTGTGCACATGAATTGTGGCACACGCTCACCATCATACGGGAAGGCGCCAGCGCCGACCGGCAGATCAACTGCTATCGCCTCAACCTGCTGGACGGCGCCAGCGCAGAGGAGGCGTTGCGCGCGGTGGTGGATATGACATTGGCGGAAACCACAGCAGGGGTCGCAAAGGCTCCATCAGAGCAGTCGGGGGACTGCTCGTGAGCGGGCGACGACGCGCGCATGAATGGCAAGCATGAATGCAGATGGGAAAATCGCTAAAGGCCGAGGCACCTCCTCCAAGGTCGATGCCCGGTTCCTGCAGCATGAACGCACCGGGTTCGATGACGGCTGGGACCTGGAGGATGATGAAAAAACCGTGCCCACGGAAATTTTCCGGGAAACCCCGCGTACGGTCATCAGCCGCAACCAGTCCCCGGATATTCCGTTTGAAACCTCGGTCAACCCCTATCGCGGCTGTGAGCATGGTTGTGTCTATTGCTACGCCCGCCCCAGCCATGCTTACGTGGATTTATCGCCGGGCATCGACTTTGAAACAAAGATATTCGCCAAGAGCAATGCTGCGCAAGTATTAAGCAAAGAACTGGCAAAGCCCCGTTACGTCTGCAAACCCATTGCCATGGGCACTAACACCGACCCTTACCAACCCGCCGAGCGACAGCTTCGTATCACCCGGGACCTCATTGAAGTGTTGCATGATTGCCGCCATCCGTTGTCCATTGTCACCAAGTCCTGGCTGGTTGAAAGAGACCTCGATTTGCTGCAACCCATGGCCGCGGACGGTCTGGTCAAGGTATTTGTGTCCATAACGTCGCTCAAGCATGATCTGGCCCGACGCTTAGAGCCGCGCGCCACCGCGCCCGCGCGGCGCCTGAAAACCGTACAGACCCTCAATGACGCCGGCGTGCCCACCGGTGTCATGTTTGCGCCGGTCATTCCCTTTATCAATGACGCGGAAATGGAGCAGGTGCTGGAACAGGCCGCGGCGGCCGGCGCCAAAACCACGGGCTACATCATGTTGCGGTTACCGAACGAGGTCAAACAATTATTCCGCGAGTGGCTGGAGACTCATGAACCGGGCAAAACGGAACATGTGTTCAGCATTATCCGTGATCTGAGAGCCGGACGCGAGAACGACCCGGACTACTTCACCCGCATGCGCGGCCAGGGCGTGTACGCCGACCTGATCCGCAGCCGCTTTAACAAAGCCTGCAAAAAATTCGGTTTGAACCGGCATAACTGGGCGTTGAATACCGGCTTGTTTGCACCGCCCATTCCGGCCAGCCCACAACAGACTTTGTTTTAGCGCGCATTCCGATTCGTTGTGACATTGCTTCCCTGCCTCAGCTTGAGCCGAATTTAGAACTTCATCCGCACGCCCATGCCATAAGTCGTGCCGTACTCGTCATATTGCGACAAGCGGGAAGGGTCGCCGAAGTAATAGTACTCAGGCTGATCGTTCAGGTTGATGGCTTCCGCGGTTATCGTGATGTTATCGTTTAACTCATAGCGGGCAGTGAGATCGATCTGCAGGAAGTCATCGGCGAAACGGTCATTTTCGGCCTGGTCGCCGATCTCATCCAGAAAATCGCTGCGATAGTTGCCCGCCAGTCGCACGTCCCACCGACCCAGATTATAGCCGAGCGTCAGATTGGCCGTATGTTTGGCCTGCTTGAAGAACGGTACGGAGCGTTGGCCGTACACACTGTCTGCCGGGAGGTCAGTCTCACCATCGGAATAGGTGTAGTTGGCCGCCAGCAACACGCCGTTATCCCAGGCAATCTGGAAAGATGTCTCGAAACCGGCAATACTGGCATCGTCTGTATTGATGTAAGTCGCTGCCCGGTCCCAAAGCTGGCCACGAAAAACCACATCGTTGGCTTCAACTTCCACAATGGCATTCTCGATCTGCTTGTAGAAGAGACCGGCGCCAAAAAAGGTTGCCTTGCCCAGGTAATACTCGTAAGCGAGATCCAAATTCCACGCTGTAGTGGGATTCAGTTCCGGGTTACCGCCTTTTATCTCATTGTCTTCAGTGTCAACCACAGCGCCGGCCCTTGCCTCTCTAAAGCCCGGCCGCACCAGCGAGCGGAATACACCAAATCGCACGACCTGGTCTTCACTCAGATCAAACTTGACGTTCAGTGAAGGGGCAAGGAAATCGTAGTTGTTCTCAAAGGCAGTTGGCCCTGCAAAACCATCATCGAAGGCTTTGCCCCGATAGGTGGTCTGCGTGTCTTCATAGCGCAGGCCATAAACCCAGGTAGCATTGCCGGTGACCGTGGCGCCCATGATATAGGCTGCCAGGATGTCTTCCTCGGTGACCCAATCTGCCGGAATTGATTCTTCATCTTCATCACCACTTAACTCATAGGCGGCGCCGGGGGCCTGGCAGGCGCTGCCGTCAGACAGCTCAACCGAACCTGAGCCCAGACCCGAGATAAATTGCTTCACCTGGTCATAGGAGGCGGTTGGTCCTTCGACTGTGTTCAGAAACTGTTGCGGGGTAACAAAGTCCACCGATGTGAGCAGTATGTCATCAACCGGCTCGTACCCGCAGTAAACATAGTCATTGCGTTTTTCCCGCTGGCGTATTTTTGCCCCGTACTGCAACTGGGTGCTGGCGTTGAGGTCAGTGAAAAAATCAACCTTGGCGCCGAGGTCTTCATCAGTATTCAATGAAAATTCCCGCTCGAATATTTTCATGGGAAAACTGGAGGGTTGGTAGAAAGCGGCAGGGAAAGTTACTGTGGGACGCCGTGGGTCAGCGTTGTCATAGACGATCGAGTCGTCAATGGCATCGGAACGAAAAATCACAGCCTGGCGATCGCGATCATCCTGCTCGGCTTGCGAAGCGAAAATCTCAAACTCACCACGATTGCGGTCACCGAATTGCAGGTTCGCGCCAAGCCGGATCGAGCTGATTTCACGCTTCTCGGTGCGGTTGCGGCTTTCTGTATCTACCCGGGCATTGGCATAACTGAAGGTGTTGCCATTGATGACTGGCTGTTCTTCCTCGATTGAGTCGCGTACCTCCCACTTGGCCCGCCACTCACTGTCGTCGTACTCGTTGTGAAAGAGATGGGCGAAATAGCTGTTCCCGGAGTCGGCGCGGTAATCCAGCGCCAGCACCGCCCCTTGCCGTTTTCGGGTCAAGTCGTAATAGCGCGTCTCGAAGTCGTCATTCGGGGCAGTGTCACCCCAACCACCGTTTTCGTTATTGTGAGCAATGATGCGACGCGAGTTGTGACTCAAAACCAGCGCTGCGCCAAATTCGCCCTCGCCCACTTCCCAACGATTGGAGAAGGTAGCCGCCAGTTTTGGATTATCGGCATCATCAGTCAGCTCGTTGTAAGTGGTTTCAGCCTTCAGTCGAACCAACATTTCGTCAAAGGAAAACGCGGTGATGGTCTCCAGATCAATAGCGCCGCCAATGGTGTCGGCATCAAGATTTGGCGTGAGTGTCTTGTACACCGTCATACTGTCCAGCAGATCGGAGGGCACCCCGTCGAGGATAATGCCGCGTCTGTCTTCCGGCGAGGCCGTACTTACGCCATTGATCGTCATGGCGTTAAGGTCCGTATTCATGCCCCGCACGGTGACATAACGTCCTTCACCCTGATCGTTTTCCACCATGATGCCGGAGATACGGCGCAAGGATTCAGCGACATTTATGTCAGCGAAATTGCCAATGGCATCGGAGTCAATCACACCGGCGACCTTGTCTGAATCCCGTTGCTTCTGGATCGCGCTCTGCAGGCTGGCCCGGCTGCCGACAACGACTATCTCATCAATGGATTCCTGACTGTACGCCTGTGCGCAGAGCGCCAGCCCAATGGCCACAGCCAGTAACTTCCCCTTGCTCAGTGTTTTCAACGGCGATTGGTTGCTGCGCCTGTACCGCCGGGCCGCAGCCAGTAACTTCCCCTTGCTCAGTGTTTGCATGAGGCATCCCCTCAGTAGATTGAAAATTCGGGTCAGTGCAAGCCCAGTGAGGTTGCAATATCGCGCCAGGACAGGTACTTAAAATCCTGGCGCTCTGCCGGCAGTTGATTGCTTCCATCCTGAACCACGACGATACCCTCGGGATAGTCCGGCCCCAGGCTGACACTGGCGACATCCAGGCCGTCGGTCTCTTGTGTGCCGTCAATCAGCCCATCTTCACGATCTGCCACCACAAAACTTCCCCGATAGGAAAACGGCGGCAGGCGATCAAAGATCGCATAGCTGTTGCTGCCCTGGCTGGACACCACCAGGTAGCCGCCGTTGTCTGACACATAAAGCGACATGCCCTCGACATCGGCTGACAGGATAGTCCCGTCTATGTCCATGACCGACTGCAAATCCGCCGGCGCATCATGCCGCGCAGACACCGTGCGAATGCCCTCTTCCTCCACGCCCAGGAACAACCGCTGTTCGGTATCATCAGCCACACAGCCCTCAGGCTGGCTGGGCACGGCAAATTCCCGTAACAATTCTGCATGAAATTGCACAGGTTCTGTTGACTTCCCGGCAGCTGCCAGTGACAGACCCCACTGCTGAAATCTGCCATCCTTATCGTTAACGAATACCTGCAGGCCCTGGTCATTCCGGAACATGCAAAGGCCATAGACTTCCGCCAATCCGGTGGCTATTTCGGAATCCCGCAGCCAGGTTAACGTGCCTTCCTGGTCAATCAGAAAAAGGCTGATGGTGTTAGCGGAGCGATTGCTGGCTGCCGCAAGGGCCGACCAGTTACTATCTTGAGTAAATTCGCGCAAATCGATATTGTTGGTGAGACCGGCCGGAATGAATTGCACGCGTCCCCCATTCAGATCATAAACCTCGATCCCACTCTGTTTGTCGGTGCCAATGACAAGGCTGGCCGAAGGATTCTGCACATTGACCCAGATCGCCGGATCATCGGCCGCATCATCACCACTGCGCACCGGATCAGTCTCGGTCACGGCATGGACCACGGCGGCGTCCGGCGGCGGCGGGGCTGAGGCTTCCTCGCAGGATGTCAGCGCCAGTGCAAGCAGACCGGGCAGGAAAAAAAAGCGCATGATGGGCCTTGCGGGAAAGACCAGGGTTTGCTTGCTCATTGACTGTTCCTCATACCTCTGCGGCAAATTTGCAGGGAAGTCTATGGTGGTAATGTGACAGAATTAAGGCGCTAATGTGACAGGATTAAGACAGGGCTTTGTGCCTCCCGGCGCTGAATCTGGTATGCTCTCTCTGTTACATTCCACCAGGAGCATATAATGCCTGCTATAACCGCCAACTTTACGCGCGCCCTTGTCGCTGTCTGCCTGACGTTTGCCGGCGCCATGTCCGCCCAGCCGGCCTTGGCACAGGAGGACGAGGAGCTGGTCATTGAGGAAATTATTACCATCGGCAGCCGCAGCCAGAAGCCGCGTTCGGCCGTGACCTCAACCGCGCCCATAGACGTATTTTCCGCAGCGGATTTCACCCGTATCGGCAATGCCGCCGACATCACCGACAACCTGAGGGCGTTGACACCTTCCTTTAACGCCACCACGGCCTCCGGAGACCAGGATACCTTCGTGCGACCCATCTCCATACGCGGGCTGGCGCCGGACCAGACCCTGGTCATGGTCAACGGCAAACGCCGCCACCGCGCGGCGCTGGTAGCCGAATTCACCCCCGGCGCCGGCAAGGGCGCGCACGGGCCCAATATCGGCATGATTCCGAGCATAGCGATTAAGAACGTGGAAATCCTGCGGGACGGCGCCGCCGCCCAGTATGGCGCTGATGCCATCGCCGGGGTCGTCAACTTCCAGATGAAGGACGCCGCAGAAGGCGGCGCCTTGCGGGTGCAGTACGGCGAGTTTTACCAGGATGAACAGAGCTACAAGGTGGAAGGCAATATCGGCCTGCCTCTGGGCGCAAACGGGTTCATCAACGCCAGCATGGAATACTCCGATAATGACGCCCTGTCCCGCGGCCACCAGCGTCCCAATGCCCAGACCCTGATCGATAACGGTGTCGCCGTGGGTCAGGACACCCCGTTCGATGATGCGCCGCTGGCCCAGACCTGGGGGCGTCCGGCGTCCGAGAACATGCTGCTGTTCGTGAACGCCGGCCTTGCTATCAGCGACCATGCCGAACTCTATCTACACGGGAATTACGCCGAGACCGACGGGCGCTACCGTTTCTTTTTTCGCAACCCCGAGTTTCCGGCCGGTTGCAGCCTCAGCGCCAGTACCACGCCTTGTGTTGTGGAACCGCACTCACACCTCAGGCCTCTTCGTGAAGCGGGCCTGACCGGTGTGCCGGCGGGTTTCACCCCGTATTTCGATGGCGGGCATACCGATTTCAGCGTGGTTGGCGGCATCAAGGGTGACTTCGATGGTTTGTTCTATGATCTCAGCGTCGGCTACGGTGAAGACGACCTGGACTTTTACCTGCACAATACTATCAGTCGCGATCCGGCCCTGGCCGTGAACGCCGATGGCAGCGCCGGTCAGCGCGGTTTCGATGTCGGCGCCTGGAGTCAGGAGGAAGTGAGCGTGAACCTGGACCTGTCCCGGCAACTCACTGAGCGCGTGCATTTTGCAACGGGTTTTGAATGGCGCGAGGAAACCTTCATCATCACCCCTGGCGAGCCCGCCTCCTGGTCCGGCGCCGGCGCCAGCGGCTTCAAGGGGTTCGTGCCCAGCGATTCAGGCGCCTTTGCGCGGGATAATTATGCGCTTTACGGCGAACTGGAAGTGGAGCTGACCGACAGGATGTTGATGCAGTACGCAGTGCGCTACGAAGACTTCTCGGACTTTGGCAGCACCATCAACGGCAAACTGGCGGCGCGTTACGACCTGTTTGATTTCCTGACCCTGCGCGGCGCAGTGTCCACCGGCTTCCATGCGCCCACGCCCGGTCAGTCCAACGTGCGTAAAGTGACCACGACCTTCGATGCCAACCTGAACGTTTCAGTGGAAGAGGGCACGCTTCCCCCCGGCCACCCGTTGGTGCAGGCGGCCGGCGGCGCGCCGTTGCAGGAGGAACAATCCGTCAACCTCAGCATGGGCTTTGCCGCCGACCTCACGGATATCTTCGGTGGCGCCTATACCACCCTGACGGTGGACTTCTACGAGATAAAGATCGACGATCGCATCTACAAGACCAGCGGCGCGTTCCCCGCCCCGCATCCCGACAGCATCACGACGGACTGTAACGACATCAGGGCCTTGTGCACCAACATTTCATTCTTTACCAACGCCCTGGACATGGAGTCCCAGGGGGTTGACGTGGTGCTGGCTTCTGCCCTGGACTGGAGCGCGGCGGTCAGCACGGCTCTCACTTTCGCCTTCAGCTATAACGAAGTGGACGTGACCGGCCAGAGCGAGATTAACGGTCAACTGCCCGTATCCGCGGCGGATGTGCAGGATATCGAACACAGCTACCCGAATGAGCGTTTCGTCGTCAGTGCATTCACCACGTTCACCGACAAGGTGGACTTCATGGTGCGCGCCAACTACTACGGACCCCACTACGACCAGCGCGGCACGATCGACGGGCCGTCTCCGTCCGCCAAACTGGGTTCGGAAGTGTTTGTTGACCTGGAACTGGGTTACAACTTCAACGACAACCTGCGTTTCGTGGCCGGCGCCTCCAACGTGTTCGATGCGTTCGTGGACAAGATCCGCCCCACCGACACCTGCGGCAGCCAGGGCCTGACCTGCGCCAACCGCTGGAGCCAGGGCATGCCCTACGCTCGCCGCGCGGCGGCCAACTACGAAGGCGGCTCCTGGTACGTGCGCGCCGGTTACAGCTGGTAGTGCCTGGATTCGTTCGGTAATTTTGGGGCTGTATCCACTGTAACGGTAGAATTACTCCATGGCGAAAATAGAAGGTTTCAGGGTTAAAAATTTCAAGACCCTAAAGGATGTTACTCTGGGTCAGCTTTGGAAACAGCGACAAAATGACGCGCTCACGCCTATGACTGCGGTGATAGGTAAGAACGGAGTGGGGAAAAGTGCTCTGTTCGATGCCTTTGGTTTCCTGGC
>JAPORZ010000206.1 GCA_026709915.1 Gammaproteobacteria bacterium | reverse complement strand
ATATTTTTTTTTTGGCCGGCGCCCAAAAAACCCACCGGTCGCAAAACCCCAACCACCCACCAAAAAAATAAAATTTTTTTATTAACCCCCCCCCCCCCCCCCCCCCCATAAATTAACAACCACCGCATTAGTACTTGCGGCGCTGCTGCTGGCCGGGCCGACCCTGGCGCAGACCATCACCGCACCAGGGCTGGTGGGTGCGCCTGCCTGCGCCGGGCCAGGCGAGACTGACAATCCTGTTAGCGGATCAGTCTCGAGTGTATCGACTACTTCTGTAACCGTTTTAAGCACTGCCTATAACAATCTGTACAGCGCGCTGAGAGCGCAGGCGGGGGATGGCGGACCGACCGAATTTACCATTCAATATCTCCTCAGGAACGCCAAGACGAACGCACAAGTCCGTAGCGCCAGCGCTGGCCGCATAACTTCAAGTAACCCTAACCTCAACGCTTCCAATCTACCCTTGACTGGTTTGACTGCCAAAACGCCTTATGTCTATACCATCGAGACCACGGCATCAGGCTTTGGCGAGTCAAGGCCGCTGCTCAGACGCTGTTTCATGACGGGCGGCACCTACACGCCTGCCAATGAAAGCGGGCAACCCGGCTTCGTGGCCAACACTACAAGCGGCTGCTTCTCGATCAGCCCCCGAACCAGGCATGATGTACGCAACTGCCTGTGCGGCAGGTCCAGAGTTTGGAATGATGACGCTCAAAACACCGCTGCCCGGACCAACTTGGGGTGCGCCAACTGACGGCTTGACCGCACACTCCCTACCATACAACGGGGCGGCTTTCGGGTCGCCCCTGATGATAATGCGGCCGTTTTAGGAGCCGATGGGCATCAGCCGGAATAAACTAGCCAGGGGCGCGGCTATCTTCGAGGACCGTATGCAAGCCGCAAAAAAGTGCGTCGGCGGTATGCCGGCAGGCGGCTTGTACAGCCCCCCAGTCGTGCCAGCGCGGCTCAAGGTGGTTGTATTCCCTTAATTCAATGGTATCCAGATCATACGGCATTGGGTTGGCTAACTGGATCAGTAGTTGCTGCAAGGCCGATTCGTCATTGTCCTGTGGGTATAACGCATCAAACAGCTCCAGCGCCAACGCGGTGTTCTGGGAACCCAGATGTTCACTGAGCGCAGCGAAGTCCAGATAATCCCGAGTTGCGTTTCTGCGCAAAATCAGCGCCCCCTTGATACGCAGGGTTTCTGCAACAGTAGGCACTTGCAGTTGGGTGCCTTGATGATCAATCAGGGTGGTTTCCAGCGGGGCCTGTCGAATCAGTTGTCGTATACCGGTTTCAATGCCATCCAGGTTCCCCAGAATCAGTACCGGACGGCGTATCCGCGCAGTCTTCCAGCCGGCTGCGGCTTCAAGCTGCGATAAGACCTCATCAAAATGTGTACGCAGGTCGGGGAGCACATGGTCGGCGTCACGCGAGAGACGATGACTTGCATGGACCGCCGCTGCGGTGCCGCCAACGAGCACCGTATCCGGCAAGATAGCCTGCAAACGGACTGCTGAGGAGAGCACTTGTTCCCAGTCAGGTAGTGGCGGTTGTCCCGGCATAGTGTTTGACCACATGGTTGTTCCAGAAATGATAACGCTGTGCGTACGGATCGGATAAGTGCCGGCGGCAGACTCGAGTCACCTTGCCGGCCAGATCCGGACGCTTGACCAGCGCTTGCCGGAGACCCACCCAGTCCAGGCGGCGTCCACGGGCAATAATGTCATCAATTGACGCAAGCGTGTAATCCTGATGGTTGAGGTGACGATGCATCATGGGGGTAGTCTGCTATGATGGTTTGCTGTGCCTCGTATTATACCATTGGGCTGAATTAAGAGTTTCCTCCTGCATCTACCAGCCTTTAAGGGACCTCAAACAATTTTGTGCATTGCAGCGTTTGCTTTAATCTCACGATGCTATTATAATGCGCCTCCTTGCCCGTCACCGCAGATAAAAACCAAAGATTGAAGGTCAGTTCCTGCTTGGGCAAATACAGTATTGAATTCATCTCTCACGGGAATGGTAGCTGGTGGACAGGTTTTTGAAATCTCCGAAAATCAAGGCGGTTCCTGACCGGGTCGCAGTGATACAGATTGGACTGGCGGTTGGCGTCGGCGTGGCTTTGTTGCCCCTGCTGGGGCTGGTGGCGGCGACTTCGGCGGTGCTGGCCGGGGGTATCAGCGCCTTGTCAACCTGGTACACGGGGAGGAAAGTGTTCGGCAGCAGAGCAACAGACGCGCAGCAGTTCGTGCGCAACCTGTACCTTGCGCATGTTATGAAAATAGCCCTGGTGGTGGCACTGTTCTGCATCGTGTTTGCCACGGCGCCCATCAATTTTCCGGTGTTCGTGAGCACATACACGGCAACGCTGGCGGTCTATGCCTGGGCGCTGGCGCTGCTTATGGGAACCTCTAAAAATGCCCTCCGTGGCATTTTTAGAGACGGAAATGAAAAAGTATGATTTTTCATTTCCGTCATTTTCAAGCACTGACGTGCTTAAAAATGGCAGCATATCCCTATGCTGCACGGCCACCTCTAATTTTTAGAGGTGGCCTTATGCGGCCGCAGCAAGGCTGAACAGGCGTTAGCAGACGGAGCACAGACAGTTGGCAGCGAACACACCGTCAGAGTACATCGCGCATCACTTGCAAAACCTTACCTACGGCCGTCATGCGGACGGCAGCTGGGGGTTTGCCCATTCCGCCGAGGAAGCGGCGGATATGGGGTTTATGGCCGTGCATGTCGATACCATGTTCTGGTCGGTGCTGTTGGGCGGGTTGTTCCTGTGGCTGTTCCGCCGGGTTGCGGTATCCATGTCCGTGGAAAAACCGGGGCGCCTGCAATCCTGTATTGAGGTCATCGTGCAAATGGTGGACACCTCGGTGAAGGAAACCTTCCACGGTAAAAACCCCCTCATCGCGCCGCTGGCGCTGACCCTGTTCGTATGGATTTTCCTGATGAATTTCATGGATCTGATCCCGGTGGATTTTATCCCCCATGCCACCTACCTGATGGGTATTGAGTACATGAAGGTGGTGCCCACCACCGACATCAACGCCACCTTCGGCATGGCCCTTGCCGTGTTTTTCCTGATGATATTTTATTCCATCAAGGTAAAAGGACTGGGTGGTTTCCTCGGGGAACTGGCTTTTCAGCCGTTCGGCAAGGCGCTGTTGCCGGTAAACCTGGTGCTGGAACTGGTGTCGCTGTTGGCCAAGCCGCTGTCGTTGTCGTTGCGACTGTTCGGCAACCTGTTCGCCGGGGAATTGATATTCATCCTGATTGCGGCGCTGCTGCCGTTCTGGGCGCAATGGACCGTGTCCGTGCCCTGGGCGATTTTCCACATTCTGGTCATCACCTTGCAGGCGTATATTTTTATGATGTTGACGATTGTTTATCTGAGCATGGCTCACGAAACCCATTAACTACCACTATCCGACAGGAGACGTTCTATGGAATCAATAATCAGCTTTTCAGCCTTGGCAGCCGGCATTATGATCGGCCTGGGAGCGCTTGGCGCCGGTGTGGGCATCGGCATCCTCGGCAGTAAATTCCTGGAAGGCCTGGCGCGCCAGCCCGAATTGGCCGGCGTTCTGACTCCCAGGATGTTCCTGATGCTGGGCCTGACCGACGCGGTGCCGATTATCGCCATCGCCTTTGCTGCATTCCTGATGTTTGCCAACCCGTTCTTAGGCCAGTATGAAGCGAGCGAAGACAGCGCCACAGAGGTCAGCGTAGCATACGAGGAATAACGCGCATGAACATGAACCTGACCCTGATCGGCCAGGCGATCTCGCTGTTTATTTTCGTCTGGTTCTGTATGAGGTATGTGTGGCCGCCGATCATCAATGCCCTGCAGGAGCGGGAAAAACGCATTGCCGACGGGCTCGCGGCCGCCGCGGCGGGGCAGAACAAGTTCGCCGAGGCCGACCAGCGTATGACGGAGCTGGTCAATGAGGGCAAGCAGAAGGCCAACGAGATCATCGTACAGGCGCAAAAGCGCGGCGATGAGATACTGGAAGAAGCCAAGCAGACCGCCAGAGTGGAAGGCGACCGCCTGATTGAGGCCGCGCACGCCGAAATTGAGCGCGAGCGCACCCAGGCCCGGGATGGCCTGCGACAGGAAGTGGCGACGTTGGCGCTGGTCGGGGCGGAACGCATCCTGATGCGCGAAGTTGATAAAGGTGCGCATGACGAACTGCTGGCCAAATTGAGCGCAGAATTATAAGTCCCGCCTTATGCTTGAGAATGCCACCATAGCCCGGCCCTACGCCACCGCAGTGTTTGAACTGGCGCAGGAGACCGGCCAGGTCGAGGCGTGGTCGGCCATGCTTGGCTTGTTAAGTCTGGTTGTCTCCGACAACAGCTTGCGCGCCCTGATCGCCAATCCCAAAGTCAGCCGCGCACAGCTGCAGGAACTGGTGTTTGACGTGTGCGGCAAAGAGCTTTCCGGCGCCGGCCAGAACTTCGTGAAAGTTCTGGTGCAAGCCGAACGCCTGCAATACGCCTCTTACGTCAAGGACTTGTATGAGCAGATGCGGGCCGCAGCCGAGGGTAAGGTGGAAGTAGAGGTGGTAACGGCCTACACGTTGGATGAACGGCAACAGGCCGGCATCGCCGACACCATATCGGCGCGGTTGGGTAAACAGGTCACCGTCAGGACTTCGGTGGATGAGACCTTGATCGGCGGCGCCGTCATCCGGGCCGGCGATTCCATCATCGATGCCTCCCTGCGCGGTCGCCTGGGAGAACTGCGTAACGAACTTAGCCGCACCTAACGCAGCTTAACGCAGATGAAATTAGGGTTGTTATTCAAACTCTTAGGCCGTGTCGGCAGCACGCCGGCCAGGCCGGGTACGAAGCTGCGTCAGCTGCGGATAAATTAAATGAGGAACAGTAATGTCAATCAGTGCAACAGAAATCAGTGAACTGATCAAAAAGAAGATACAGGACTTTGACTTAGATACCGATGCGCGCACGGAGGGCACCGTAGTGAGCTTGTCCGATGGGATTGCCCGTATCCACGGTTTAAGTGACGCCATGCAGGGCGAGATGATTGAATTTCCCGGCAACACCTACGGCTTGGCCCTGAACCTGGAGCGGGATTCAGTGGGCGCGGTGGTGCTGGGGAATTATGAGCATATTTCCGAGGGCGACACCGCCAAGTGTACCAAGCGCATCCTGGAAGTGCCGGTGGGGGAGGCCCTGCTGGGGCGCGTGGTCAATTCGCTGGGCGCCCCTATTGACGGCAAGGGTGAGATCAACGCCACCGCCAGTTCCCCCATCGAAAAGATCGCGCCCGGCGTGATCCAGCGTCAGTCTGTGTCACAACCGGTGCAGACCGGCCTGAAATCCATCGATTCCATGGTGCCCATCGGCCGCGGCCAGCGCGAATTGATCATCGGCGACCGCCAGACCGGCAAGACCGCGGTGGCGGTCGATACCATCATTAACCAGAAGGGCACCGGGGTAAAGTGCATCTACGTGGCCATCGGCCAGAAGGCGTCCTCCGTGAACGTGGTGATACGCAAGCTCGAAGAGCACGGCGCCATGGAACACACCATCGTGGTGGCGGCCACGGCCTCGGATTCGGCGGCCATGCAGTACATTGCGCCCTATGCCGGTTGCGCCATGGGCGAGTATTTCCGCGACCGCGGCGAGGATGCCTTGATCATCTACGATGACCTGACCAAGCAGGCCTGGGCCTACCGCCAGGTGTCGCTGCTGCTGCGCCGCCCGCCGGGGCGCGAGGCCTATCCGGGCGATGTATTCTACCTGCACTCGCGCCTGCTGGAGCGGGCCGCGCGCCTGAACGCACAGGCGGTGGAAAAACTGACCGACGGCGCAGTCAAGGGCAAGACCGGGTCGCTGACCGCGCTACCCATCATTGAAACCCAGGCCGGCGATGTGTCGGCGTTTGTGCCGACCAACGTGATTTCCATTACCGACGGCCAGATCTACCTGGAAACCGACTTGTTCAACTCCGGCTTCCGCCCCGCCATCAATGCCGGCTTGTCGGTGTCGCGGGTAGGCGGCGCGGCGCAGACCAAGATCATCAAGAAGCTGGGCGGCGGTATCCGTCTGGCCCTGGCCCAGTACCGCGAGCTGGCGGCATTCGCCCAGTTTGCCTCCGATCTGGACGATGCCACCCGCAAGCAACTCGAGCGCGGCCAGCGCGTGATGGAATTGATGAAGCAGGCACAATATTCCCCGCTCAGCGTGGCCGCCACCGCGGTGAGCCTGTACGCGGTGGAAAACGGTTACTTAGATGACGTGGAGCTGGAAAAAGTCGGTGATTTTGAAGCGGCATTGCATAACTTCATGCACAGTGAGCGCAAGGAGCTCATGGCGAGCATCGAGGCAACGCCGGAGTACACCGACGCGGTCGCCGCCGCGCTGCAGGACAGCCTGGAACAATTCAAGCAGAACCACACCTGGTAAAGATCGCAGAAAACCCATGGCAGCAGGCAAAGAAATACGCACCAAGATCGCCAGTGTGAAGAACACGCAGAAGATCACCAAGGCGATGGAGATGGTGGCGGCCAGCAAGATGCGCAAGGCGCAGGAACGCATGCGCATGGCGCGCCCCTATGCGGATAAAATCCGTAACGTGATCGCGCACCTGGGCGCCGCCAACCCGGAGTACAAACACCCCTATCTGGTCGCGCGCGCCGAGGTCAAGCGCGTCGGGCTGGTGATCATCTCCACCGACCGCGGTCTGTGCGGCGGTTTGAACTCGAACCTGTACCGGGAGGTATTGGGCCGGATGAAGGACTGGGATGACGCCGGGGTCGGCATCGACCTCAGCATCATCGGCAACAAGGCGGTGGCTTATTTTCGGCGCCTGGGCGCGAATATCGTTGCCCAGACTACCCACATCGGGGACGCGCCCGGCCTGGATACCTTAATTGGCGCCATCAAGGTCATGCTCGATGCCTACCTGGCAGAGGACATTGACGAAGTGCATCTCGTCTCCAACCAGTTCGTCAACTCGATGACACAGCGGTCAACCGTGGAGCAGCTTATCCCGGTGCAGTCCCTGGGAGATGAAGACCTGAAACACTACTGGGACTACATTTATGAGCCGGATGCCAGGGAAGTGCTGGACCAGTTGTTGCGGCGTTACGTGGAATCGCTGATATACCAGGCAGTGGTGGAGAATATCGCTTGTGAACAGGCCGCGCGCATGGTGGCCATGAAGAGCGCGTCCGACAACGCCGGTACGCTGATAGAAGAATTGCAACTGATATACAACAAGGCCCGCCAGGCCGCGATCACCCAGGAAATATCCGAGATCGTCGGCGGCGCGGCTGCGGTATGAACATGCAAAAACGACGCAGATTAACGAGGATCAGAAACAAATGAGTGCTGGAAACATTGTGCAAATTATTGGCGCGGTGGTTGACGTGGAATTTCCGGGTCATGCCATCCCGAAGGTCTATGATGCGCTGAACGTGGATGCCGAAGGCGTGGAGACCACCCTGGAGGTGCAGCAGCAACTCGGAGACGGGGTAGTGCGCACCATCGCCTTAGGTTCCACCGACGGGTTACAGCGCGGCCTGAAGGTGGATAACTCCGGCGCGCCCATCTCGGTGCCGGTGGGTGAGAAGACCCTGGGGCGCATTATGAACGTGCTGGGCGCTCCGATCGATGAACGCGGCCCGGTCGGCGCCGAGGAAACCTGGAGCATCCACCGCGCTGCGCCCACATTTACCGACCTCAGCCCCACCACGGAACTGCTGGAAACCGGCATCAAGGTCATCGACCTCATCTGCCCGTTTGCCAAGGGCGGCAAGGTCGGCCTGTTCGGCGGCGCCGGCGTCGGCAAGACCGTGAACATGATGGAGCTCATCAACAACATCGCCACCCAGCATTCCGGTCTGTCCGTGTTTGCCGGCGTGGGCGAGCGCACCCGCGAGGGGAATGATTTCTACCACGAAATGCAGGAAGCCGGCGTGGTCAACGTCGAAAACCTGGAAGAATCGAAGGTGTCCATGGTCTATGGGCAGATGAACGAACCCCCCGGCAACCGCCTGCGGGTGGGCCTGACCGGCCTGACCCTGGCGGAAAAGTTCCGTGACGAAGGCCGCGATGTGCTGTTGTTCATCGACAATATTTACCGCTTCACCCTGGCCGGCACCGAAGTATCCGCCCTGTTGGGGCGCATGCCGTCTGCAGTAGGTTACCAGCCGACCCTGGCGGAGGAGATGGGGCGCTTGCAGGAGCGCATCACCTCAACCCGTACCGGTTCCATCACCTCGATCCAGGCCGTGTACGTGCCTGCGGACGATCTCACCGACCCGTCCCCGGCCACGACTTTCGCGCACCTGGATGCGACCGTGGTGCTGTCCAGACAGATTGCCGAGCTGGGCATCTATCCGGCGGTGGACCCGCTGGATTCCACCTCGCGCCAGCTGGACCCGCTGGTTGTCGGTCAGGACCACTACGACACCGCCCGCGCCGTGCAGAACACCTTGCAACGCTACAAGGAGTTGCGTGATATTATCGCTATTTTGGGTATGGATGAGTTATCCGAGGAAGATAAACTGGTGGTGGCGCGGGCGCGCAAGATCCAGCGCTTCCTGTCGCAACCCTTTACCGTCGCGGAAGTGTTTACCGGCACCTCCGGGAAATACGTGTCTCTGAAGGACACCATCCAGGGTTTCAAGGCCATCGTCAACGGCGAGTATGATCACCTGCCGGAACAGGCGTTTTACATGGTCGGCCCCATCGAAGATGCGGTGGAAAAGGGTAACGCGGTTTAGCGTATCAATATGGCAACCATTCAAGTCGATATCGTCAGCGCCGAGCAGGAGATCTTCTCCGGGGAAGCCGAGATGGTGTTTGCCCCGGCCGTTCTGGGCGAGGTGGGTATTGCCCCGGGTCATACGCCGTTAGTGACGGCGCTGGCCCCAGGGGAAGTGCGCGTGCAACAGAAAAATGGTGAAGAGGCAGGCTTTTATGTCTCCGGTGGCATGCTGGAGGTGCAACCGGAGGTGGTGACGGTGCTTTCCGATACGGCCATGCGCGCCGAGGACCTGGATGAAGCGGCGGTGCTCAAGGCCAAGGAAGAAGCGGAACAGCAACTGCACGACCGTGACGCGCAGATAGAATACGCCACCGCGCTGGCGCAGAATGCCGAAGCTGTGGCGCAGTTGCAAGCCATCCGCAGGATGCGCCAGCGCAACGGACGCGGTTGAGTCCGCGCGGCCCCGCGCAACAGGGCCGGATCGCCGCGCATTGCCCATGCCCCTGAGCGCCGTTATCCTTGCCGCTGGAATGGGCAAGCGCATGCGCTCTTCCCGGCCCAAGGTCATGCACAGCCTGGCCGGTAAAACCCTGCTGCGGCATGTGTACGACACCGCCCGCCGGTTATCCTGTGACGAGGTTTATATCGTCCATGGACATGGGGCAGAGCAAGTGCGCGCGGCCCATGAGACCTGCAACGCCCGGTGGGTGGAGCAGGCGCAGCAGCTGGGTACCGGCCATGCCCTCATGCAGGTGATCGATGCCATTCCTGCCTCCCACCATGTCATTGTGCTCTACGGCGATGTACCGCTGGTCGGGGTGGAGACCCTGTCCGCACTGGTGGATGCGGCCGGGGCTACCGGGTTCAGTCTGCTGACCGCGCACCTTGATAACCCTGTCGGCTACGGCCGTATAGTACGGGGCGCAACCGGTAAGGTTGTGAAAATCGTGGAGCAGTGCGACGCCAGTGAGCAAGAGCAACTGCTGCGCGAGATCAACACGGGGATGATGGTGGCACGCGCCGACCTGCTGCAAAACTGGTTGAACCTGCTCACGGATGACAACGTGCAACGGGAATATTTGCTGACGGACGTGGTCGGCCACGCCGTGCAGCAAGGCATCGAAGTGCAGACGGTTTTTCCCGCCTCAAGCATGGAGATAAAAGGTGTGAACGACCGCGCCCAACTGGCCGAACTGGAACGACACCACCAGCTTGAGCAAGCCCAGGCGCTGATGCGCCAGGGCGTGAGTCTGGCAGACCCCGCCCGCTTCGACCTGCGCGGCACACTGGCGACCGGCGAGGATGTTTTTATAGACGTGAATGTCGTCATCGAAGGCGAGGTGCATATCGGCCATCGGGCTGTCATCGGGCCCCACTGCGTCATTCGCGCCAGCCGTATCGGCGACGAGGCACAAATCCATGCCCACAGTGTCATCGACAACGCCGAGATCGGCGCCAGAAACCGGATCGGCCCGTTCGCCCGCATCCGCCCCGGTTCCAGCCTCAATGAGGATGTGCATATCGGTAATTTTGTCGAAGTAAAACAATCGACCCTGGGCCAAGGCGCCAAGGCCAACCATCTCAGCTACATCGGCGACAGCGAGGTCGGAGCACGGGTCAACATCGGCGCCGGCGCCATTACCTGTAACTACGACGGCGTTGAGAAGCACAAAACCATCATCGGTGATGACGTATTCATCGGCTCCAACACCGAACTCATCGCCCCCCTCACCATCAACCCCGGCGCCACCATCGCCGCCGGCGCCACGATAAGCAAGGACGTAGAGCCCGGCGCCCTGACCGTGAGCCGCCGCGAGAACAGAGTTGTGCCGGACTGGAAACGGGGCAGGAAGAAAACGTGAGTGTTGCATGAGGCGCCTTCCTGATGTCGTTGAACCGCAACCTGCGCGAGGCGAAGCGTCAAAATAAAAGCTATGACATTCTCAACAGCAGATTTGCATGATACGCACGAGAGCAAGGTCCGCGTTGCCAACGTTCTCATGCAGTCCTACGGACAAAAAGCCCGATTCTCCGGCCCCATCGCCACGGTCAAATGTTTCGAGGACAACTCCCTGGTCCGTGCCGCTCTGGAAGAACCCGGCAACGGCCGCGTGCTGGTCGTGGATGGTGGCGGTTCCATCCGCTGCGCCCTGGTCGGCGACAAACTGGCGGCACTGGCGCTGAACAACGGTTGGACCGGACTGGTAGTCCACGGCTGCATCCGCGATGCCGCCGTCATCGCAACACTGAATACCGGCATCAAAGCCCTGGGCACAAACCCCAGACGCAGCGTCAAGCAAGGCCAGGGCGAACGCGACATCCCCCTGGCCTTCGCCGATACCATTTTCATGCCGGGCCACTGGCTCTATGCCGATGAGGACGGCATTCTACTCAGTTCGGCGGAGTTGTAGGAACCTCTCAATCCTGCAACAGTTCGACCCCTTCAAGTCGAGCTGCTCTCCGGTCAAAGGTATATAGAAGATGTGCCTGTAACCTCTGTGCTGCCGCCAGGATCATCAGGTCGGAAAATCCGGCGACCCCTGAACGGTACCGGGAAGCTGCTCTTATTACGTCGTTACCGGCCTCCACTATCAGGCCTTCGGTTGTCGCCAGTTGTTCCAATACCGTCGCGATGCGGTCACGGGAACACTGGTAGGAGCGCTCCAGCACCCAGACGAGTTCGACGACTACTTCACGGCATACGAAACCGGGTTGATCGATAGTAAAAGACTCAAGCAGTGTGCGCGCAACCTCCGCCTGTTTCTCATCGTCACCCACCAAATAGCGCACCAGGATATTCGTATCAAGCGCAATCACTTTCAGTGGCTCCGTTGATAATGGCCTCCTCCATCTCCTCCAGGGTCACGGCCGAACCGCTGTGCCTTAACGCACCGAATAACCTGCCGACTGGCTGCACAGGTAATATCTGCACCGTATCATCGAGAATAATATAGCGCACCCGCTGACCAGCATGAACCCCCAGAGCCTCCCGGACAACTTTTGGCAGGGTAGTCTGGCCTTTGCTGGTAATGGTAGATTCAATCATGTTTTTTTCTCAAATTCATTGCATAATGTTATATTACCTTACTTTAATAAAAATGAAAGGAAATTTTTCATAATTAAAGAATCTCTGGCTTAATCAGAGACATGATAGAGAGTCTTTGATTTGACAATTCCGAGAATCTGTCCATAATTTGTAACCAGTCATAAGGTCACCTCTATTAACCAGAGGTGACCGTGCAGCACAGGGATGTGCTGCCATTTTCAAGCACGTAAGTGCTTGAAAATGAAGGAAATGAAAAATCACACTTTTTCATTTCCGT
>JAPORZ010000173.1 GCA_026709915.1 Gammaproteobacteria bacterium | reverse complement strand
GCTACAGGAGGTTCAGCGCGTCTCTCCAATTCGTGAAATCGTATTTCAATACCGGGATTTGCTGAAACAACTCACCGGGCAATTGACTAACAAGAGGTTATCCGTGGAACTGAAAGATATATTGGTTAAAGATGAAAACCACAAACTCATCCCGGAACTGGAAGAAATGATTCTGGCATTCAAGGTTCATCTGCAATATAAATTCTGGGAAGAGCTGAAGAAACAAATTCTTGAATTGCCCAAAGTAAGCTGGCATAAAGCACAGTATGAAAGTCATGATCCATCATCGGAAGACGATATCCGTAACTTCTATACGTGGAAAACGCATCGCTATTTGTGTCAGATATTCCATCTGGGAGCATGGAATCAATATGAGGCAGCACTTGAGACGGGCGTCGAATACGCCACGTATGCTGAATTGGATAAAATTTATTTCGGGTTTATACTTTTTGAAAATGAGACGCGAGTTGACGACTGTCAAGATGTGTTTGAGAGGCTGGCAAATCAAATAGGTAGTGGGTTTAAGATAGAAAAAAACTCTATCTGGAAATATTCAAAATCAGAAATAGGGTTTCCTGTTAAATATCCTAACTCGGTAGTGGGCGACCTGCTCAACGATGATAAAAGGAAAGAAATAGTCAAGGAACTCGTAACTGAAATAGCAGAGGCAGTCACTCAACTTAAAAAAACCTGAACCAATCATAGCGCGTATTCAGGCACAGCACACCGCTCACTCAAGGAAGACCCCCGTTGACCGGTTTCTCCGACCATATCATTACATTTGCATGAACTAACCGGTCTTCACTGAAGTTGCTCTCCATCCCCCGCAGCCCGTTGGCTCCATTCTATCCAGGAGCCGTCGTAGAGGTGCAGTTTTTCTTCGGGGAACCCCATCAGGTAGAGGGCGAACAGCGGTGTGGCGGCGCGCACGCCGGAGTGGCAGTAGAAAATATGATCATGTTCGGGCTTGATGCCTGCCTGCGTTAGCAACGTGTCGAGCTCGGCGGCGCTGCGGAACTCGGACGGGCGGCCGGCGGAGGCTTTGCGGAAATCTTTCCAGCCGAGGTGTTGGGCGCCGTCGATGCGCCCCGTCGGCAGGCCGCCGATGCTTCTCGAACCGTCCCATTCTGCGAGCGAGCGCGCATCCCAGACCCGGGTGGCGGCGTCTGCATGGCCCTGCTCAATGTCGGCCATGGCGGCCGTCCAGCCGCTGAGAGGCGGGGCGGCGCTGAAATTCCCGGTTTTCCCGACTGACCGTCCGGGGCCGCGTTCAATGTTGTAGCCTGCGTCTTTCCAGGCATCCAGACCGCCATCGAGCACCCTTACGTCGGCTTTGCCGTAACGCCGGAAAAGCCACCACAGGTGCGCCGCGTCGTTGGCTTCATCATAGATCACGACAGTGGTATCGTTGTCGATACCGAGGTCGCGGGCAAATGCCTGGAAGCGGTCCCGGTCTACTGTCATGCCGTCTCGATTCATATAGCGTTTGCGCGGCGTATGCAGCGCGCCGGGAATGTGCTCCAGCAGCCAGGAAGCGCGACCCACCGCAGCCAGCACTGTCGGTTGCGGCCCGTCTGTGTCCAGCATTGAGTTAAGTTCGGCCGCAGTAATTAAGGCATGCCCGCGCGCAAAACCCTTGTATTGTTCGGCCTGCACGGGCGCGCATAGCAGCAGGACGAGGGGCAACAGCATGAGACATTGCAACGGGACACATCCAGCCGGTGTCCGGCGGTGGTCATAAACTGCTCTGGTTCTGGTCGGTTGTATTACCATTTTTGATTTACCTGTACGCTGGGGAAGCTGAGTTAAGCAGAGTTGTCCTGAATTGTATTCCAAGAACCTCTAAAAATGCCCGCTAATTTTCAGAGGCGCCCCGCTGTTCAAGCCAGTCCCGCGGGGTAAGAAATTCAGCCGCCAGACGGGCTTCGTCGGAGCCCGGTTCTTCCTTGCGATTGTATTGCCATTGCACCCGCGGCGGCAAGGACATCAGGATTGACTCCACCCGCCCGCCGGATTGCAGGCCGAACAAGGTGCCGCGATCGTAAACCAGGTTGAACTCCACGTAACGACCGCGCCGGTATTGTTGAAAATCCTTGTGCCGGCCGGTGTACGGCGCGTCTTTACGGCGCGCCACGATGGGGAGGTAGGCGGGCAGGTAATGGTCGCCGACACTGCGCATAAACTCGAAACACCTGGAGAAGCCCCATTCGTTCAAATCATCGAAGAACAGACCGCCGATGCCACGCGCCTCGCCGCGGTGACGAATGAAGAAATACTCATCGCACCATTGCTTGAATTTCGGATAAACATCCGCGCCGAACTCCCGGCAGGCGGAATGGGCCACGCGGTGCCAGTGCCGGGCGTCTTCCGCAAACCCGTAACAGGGGGTCAGGTCGAACCCGCCGCCGAACCACCACACCGGCGCCGCGCCCGGCTTCTCGGCAACGAAGAAACGCACGTTCAGGTGGGAGGTGGGCACAAACGGATTGTCCGGATGGACGACGACTGAGACCCCCATTGCCTGAAAGCTGCGCCCCGCCAATTCCGGTCTGTTGACGCTGGCGCTGGGCGGCAGCCGGTCGCCATGGACATGGGAAAAATTCACGCCCGCTTTCTCAAACACGGCGCCTTGTTCCAGCACCCGGCTGAGGCCACCGCCGCCCAGCTCGCGCGTCCACGCATCTTCCCGGAAGCGGGCGTGGGTCTCCAAGTCTGCCAGTGCGCGGCAGATAGTATCCTGCAGCGCCAGCAGGCAGGTTTTGACTGGTTCTATACTGATAGCTTCGTTCACAGGCGCCGGAAAACCATGGAAAATGCTCAACTGCTCATTCTACCCTGATTGTGCAAAGTGCGCTTGCGCGGGAGCGGGACGCCAAACATACCTTCGGCCTGTTCACACCGTCCACTACCCCATAGCCCGTGTTTGCTGTATGCTGTGCGCAGATTTGACTTTCGTAAAGGCACCTCTGAGAATTAAAGGTTCCTATAAAACACCGACAAGCAGACATGAGTAATAACAGACAGGCCGCTGTTGACAGGTCAACCAAAGAAACACAGATAGCCGTGGCGCTGAACCTGGATGGGAAAGGCGATGCGACGTTGGCGATCGGTGTTCCGTTTCTTGAACACATGCTGGATCAAGTTGCCCGGCACGGCATGTTTGACCTGAATATCAAGGCGCAGGGCGACCTGGAGATTGACGCGCACCACACCGTTGAGGATGTTGGCATCTCCCTGGGGCAGGCCTTCGCACAAGCGCTTGGAGACAAACGCGGGATACGCCGCTATGGGCAGGCTTACGTGCCCTTGGATGAGGCGCTGTCGCGGGTGGCGCTGGATTTTTCCGGCCGGCCCGGATTGGATTACCACGTTGAGTACCCGCGCGCCCGGGTAGGTGACTTCGATGTGGACCTGCTACGCGAATTTTTCCAGGGGTTTGTCAACCATGCCATGGTGACCTTGCATGTCGATAACCTGCGCGGCAGGAATACACACCACATCGCAGAGACGATCTTCAAGGCGTTCGGCCGGGCGTTGCGCTCGGCCGTGGAGCCGGACCCGCGCATGGAAGGCATACTGCCCTCAACCAAGGGCAGCCTGTAGGTGGCCTCTAAAGGTAACCTCTAAAAATGTCCTCCGTGGCATTTTTAAAGACGGAAATAAAAAAGTGTGATTTTTAATTTCCTTCATTTTAAAGCACTTACGTGCTTAAAAATGGCAGCATATCCTTATGCTGCACGGCCACCTCTAATTTTTAGAGGTGGCCTAAAAATGCCTGCCATGACATTTTTAGAAACGGTCATGCAGCCGTGGGCATAAGCGCGCGCAAAACTGTCGCCATCCTGGACTATGGTTCGGGTAACCTGCACTCGGTGGCGAAGGCCCTGGAACAAGTGGCCGGGCGGGACTATGCGGTGTTGGTAAGTGGCGATCGTAACGCGGTGCTGGCCGCCGAGCGCATTGTCTTCCCCGGCCAGGGCGCCATCGGCCAATGTATGCAGACCCTTATCGACAAGGGCTTTCCGGCCCTGCTCAAGGAGTGTCTGCTGAATAAACCCTTCCTGGGTATCTGCCTGGGATTGCAGACCTTGATGGATGCCAGCGAGGAAGACGGCGGCACCGACGGTCTGGCCTTGATCCCGGGGCGAGTGCGCCGCTTTCCGGCAGCCGCCAGAGATACAAACGGCGACCCGTACAAGATTCCACACATGGGCTGGAACAAGGTCAAACAGGCAGCCTCCCACCCCCTGTGGAAAAACATCAAGGACGGTGAGCGGTTTTATTTCGTGCACAGCTACTATGTGCAACCGGACCACACAGCGGATGCCGCAGGGGTCACGGATTATATCGTGAGTTTTACCTCAGCTGCGGCGCGGGATAACCTGTTCGCCACACAATTCCACCCGGAAAAGAGCCAGAAACCCGGTCTTGCCCTGCTCAGGAATTTTCTGGACTGGCAGCCTTAACGAGCGCCAACGTTCCTGGCGACTTCACTCTGACCCCGGAATTTGGTCTAAAAATGCCCTCCGTGGCATTTTTAGAGGCGCTTTTAAGACACTGAGTCTTTCAGCGCCTTCAATGGCATGGCGCGCACGGCAACGGAGGCCGGTTTCGCGGCGATGGTGATTTTCTCGCCGGTGGCGGGATTTATGCCGGGACGCGCGGCGCGGGCGGGCTTCATTACGCGGTTCAATTTAACGCCCATTGACGGCACTGTGAATTCCCCTGAGGCGCCGTGCTGCAGATGGCGCACGGCCAGTGCAGCCATTGAGTCGAGGACTGCGCCGACCTGCTTTTTAGTCAGACCGGTATCTTCGGCAATATGAGTCAGGATTTGTGATTTGGTTTGTTTCTGTGCAATCGCCTGTGGTTTGTAAGACATGTTTACCCCTCCTACGGAACTAAGTTAATAACATTTATTGCCTGCGGCGCCCATCACTCTGCCATTTCAGCATTCCCCGGACGCAGCCGTTAAATTGCGGTAACCTCTGATTTTTAGAGACGCCCTTGAGTTTCGTCACTCAAAAACCCCACTGAATGTCGATTATATTACAAAATCAAGATGACTTGTGCAGATATACCATTTTTTTCGTAATAACTCCCCCTCTCGCCCTGTCCCTCTCCCTCAAGAGCAGAGGGACAGGGCGATAAGACCGTGCGCAACCATCCCCACCAAGCGCCGACTCAGGCGCGTCACTGCGCGGGCAGGCCCGACGCCGTTTCCCTGCGCACTGCTCGGTAAGCGATGTCCGAACGATAAAACAAGGCGTCGCAGGCAATGGTTGCAACCGTTTGGTAGGCCTGGCGCCGGGCTTCGGTAACGCTGTCCGCCAGGGCCGTCACGCACAGTACCCGACCGCCATTGGTCACTATCTCGTCCCCGGCCTGCCGGGTGCCGGCATGAAATATTTTCACCGTCCTGTCTGTTTGCCTGAGACCGGTAATGGGCCGCCCCTTGGTGGCGCCTTGCGGATAGCCTGACGAAGCCATCACCACACCCACGGCCGGGCGCGGGTCCCAGGCCAGCGTGGCGGTGTGCAGTTGTTGCGCCAAGGCCAGCTCACACAGGGCCGGCAAATCGCCTTGCAAGCGCATCAGGATGGGCTGCGTCTCCGGGTCACCCAGACGGCAGTTGAATTCCAGCGCCTGCGGGTTGCCGTCGGCGTCAACCATGAGCCCGGCGTAGAGGAAGCCACGATAGGGTGTGCCTTCCGCCCTCATGCCGGCAATGGCGGGCTC
Organism: Gammaproteobacteria bacterium; assembly: GCA_026709915.1. Lineage (GTDB taxonomy): Bacteria > Pseudomonadota > Gammaproteobacteria > Eutrophobiales > Eutrophobiaceae > JAAXHV01. The sequence goes on along the minus strand of JAPORZ010000173.1, from coordinate 6,393 downwards.
GATGACGCGCTGCATAATACGCTCGTGCAACGCGTCATCCATCATGGCGGCAGGCGAATACGCGCCCATACCGCCGGTGTTGGGCCCGGCATCGCCATCGTCTCTGGCCTTGTGGTCCTGGGAACTGGCCAACGGGACCACATGCTCGCCGTCGCTCATCACGATGAAGCTGGTTTCCTCGCCGGCGATAAAGTCCTCGATAACGACCCGTTGCCCGGCTGCGCCGAATTTGCCGGTCGTCAGCATCTCCCGCAATGCGCGTCCGGCCTGTTCACGGGTGGATGCAATGACGACGCCTTTGCCCGCCGCCAGACCGTCTGCCTTGACTACTATCGGCAGGCTGGCCGCCTCAATATAAGCCAACGCCGGAGCCAGCTCGGTAAAGCTCTCGCCGGCCGCCGTGGGAATGCCGTAGCGGCGCATGAAGAGCTTGCTGAAATGCTTGGAGCCTTCCAGTCTGGCGGCCTGTTGCGAGGGGCCGAAACAGCGTAATCCCGCCGCCGCGAAGGCATCTGCAATGCCGGCCACCAGCGGGCCTTCAGGCCCTACTATGGTCAACGCCACGCGGCGCTCACGGGCAAACCCGACTAAGGCAGGGGTATCAGTAGGGGCAATGGGGACATTTTCTACCTTGTCCTCCAACGCAGTGCCGGCGTTGCCTGGCGCGACATAGACCTTTTCCACCTCCGGCGACTGCGCCGTTTTCCAGGCCAGGGCATGCTCCCGTCCGCCGGCGCCGATAATAAGCATACGCAGCGACATGTTCAGGACGAGCCTGTCGAAAGCGCGCCGGGCTCAGTGCCGGAAATGACGCATGGAGGTAAATACCATGGCCATGTCATGCTCATCTGCGGCCGCAATCACTTCCTGGTCGCGTACCGAGCCACCCGGTTGTATCACCGCCCTGATGCCCGCTTGCGCCGCAGCCTCAATCCCATCGCGAAATGGAAAGAACGCATCTGAGGCCATCACTGCGCCGGCAACCTCAAGGCCGGCATCGGCGGCCTTGATGGCAGCGATACGGGCGCTATAGACCCGGCTCATCTGGCCGGCGCCGATGCCGATAGTCCGGCGTTGCCGGGCATAGACGATGGCATTGGATTTGACGTACTTCACCACCTGCCAGGCAAACAACAGGTCAGCCAGCTCTTCCGCATCCGGCTGGCGCGCGGTGACCCGCTGCAACTGTTGCGCGGTCATGGACCCCGTATCGGAGTCCTGCACCAGCAAGCCGCCGCTGACGCGTTTCAGTTCCAGCTGCGCGGGTTGGGCGGCGCTGGCGCCGGTGACCAGCACCCGCACGTCTGATTTTGCTGCCGTGATGGAGAGCACGCCCTCATCCAGTTCCGGCGCCAGGATCACCTCCACAAACTGTTGAGCAATGATACGTTGCGCGGTCTCTTGGTCGAGACTGCGGTTACAAGCGATGATACCGCCGAACGCGGACACCGGGTCGGTCGTATATGCGGCGGTATATGCCTCTGGCAGCGATGCTGCCTCGGCCACCCCACAGGGGTTGGCGTGCTTGACGATCACACAAGCAGGTTGCGCAAACCCCGATACGCACTCTAAGGCGGCGTCGGCATCGGCCAGATTATTGTAGGACAGCGCCTTGCCCTGTACCTGACGCGCCGCGGCCAGGGTCCCTGCCGCCGGCGCCGGTTCCGTATAAAAGGCTGCGCACTGGTGCGGGTTCTCGCCATAGCGCAATTCCTGAGCCAGGCTGAACTGCACGGTGTAGGTATCCGGATAATTTCTGCTGTTGCCGGCGTGGTCCAGCGCTCCTAAGTAGTTAGCCACATTGGCATCGTAGTTAGCCGTGTGTGAGTAAACCTTTTGCGCCAGCCTGAAACAGGTCTGCACCGCCAGCTGGTTGTTGTGTTCCCGCAGTTCTTCCAATACCGCCGGATAATCAGCCGCATCCACAATCACACCGGTACACGGGTAGTTTTTCGCCGCGGCCCTGAGCATGGTCGGCCCGCCTATATCAATATTCTCAATGGCCTCGGCCAGGGTGCAGTGCGCGCGCTTGACGGTGGCCTCGAACGGATACAGGTTGACGACGACCAGATCTATGGGCGGGATATCCAATTCCGCCATGATTTCATCGTCCTGGCCCGGTCGCCCGAGCAGACCGCCGTGGATCTTCGGGTGCAGGGTTTTAACCCGACCGCCCATGATCTCCGGGAAACCGGTGTAAGCAGACACATCCGTCACGCGGATGTTATGGGATTGCAGCAGTTTGAAAGTGCCGCCGGTAGAGAGTATGGCAATATCCAAACCGTCCAGGGCCTGGCAGAACTCCACGATGCCGGTTTTATCGGAGACGCTAATCAGCGCGCGGCGTACCCTCACCGCGCAATACCGTACTTCTTCAAGCGTGCCAGCACCGTGCCCCGGTTCAGCCCCAAGGCTTGCGCAGCATGGGTAATATTGCCGTTATATTGGCTTAATACCGTTTCAAACAGTGGTTTTTCGACCTGGGCAATGACCAGGTTGTACAGTTCGGAGGCATCATGCCCATTTAAGTCCGCAAAATAATTCTGCATGGACTCTTCCACGCAATCACTCAAGGATTGTCTGGTGGAACAGGCTTTTGTGGAATCCCGTTTCGTTAACGACATGTCGCGCTGGTTTGTGGTTATGGAAAGGCTCCTGTACTTCTGACTGCGGCGTGACTGCCAGACGCCTCTAATTTTTAGAGACGCCTTCCCCATGTTCTGCCGCTTCTGAGCCCCTGTCCCTAACCATATCAATCAATGCCTGTTGATGCAATTGTTTTCGCGTCTATGTTTTTGGCGTCTAATAGAAGCGAAGTTGAAAACTCGTGGCCTGAGCGGGCGCGCCGACAAGTTCCAGCGCGATGTGGACCGGCGCCTCGGGAGCCATGCCGGCGGCGGGGTCGATACCGGCGCCGAGATATTGCGCAGGCGTAAATCGCCCCCGGGCAAGTAACTGCCGGGCGGGTGCGTAAATCAACAGTTCTATTTCGGGAAACGGCTGCACGAATTGGGCCTGACTGACCATAATGGCGTTGACCAGCAGCGCGTTGTGATAGCGGGGATGTTGTTGCACATCCTTGGCCAACAGCGCGATGGTTGATGGGTCGCGGAAGCGGATGGGTTCACATTGCAGCCGTTCACAGGCAGCTTGTACCCAGGGCACGCCGGCCGGATACCGCTGCAACAGCCAGTCCCGATTGAACCAGCCAAGTTGCAGCAAGGCGGTGAGCGACAGGATGACAACCAAGGCGCCCCAGACCCAGCGCGTGGACGAACCGGTCTGCCGTTCACCTTCATCGACCAGCGCCGGCGGCAGGTCGGATAACGGCTCGTAGTCTGTTGCTGCGGGCGCGGCTGCAACCTGTTCAGGCTCCTGTTGCCGTGGCGCCGGTTCTGCCGCATTCTGCAGCACCGGCGCCGGGGCAGGTTGTGCCGGCGCGGGTTCCGGCGTCGCGCTCGCAAGCGCAGATTCCGGCGCCACTTCTTCAGTCAGCAGCGGCGGGTGCGGTCGTAGTACCGGCGCATCGCGCAAGCGTTGCAGCGCGGAAAACGTCTCGCCGCAAGAACCGCAGCTGACCCAGCCCTCGGCGGCCTTGAGTTGGGCTGCACGTACGCGGAACAGGCGGCCACAGGATGGGCAATCGGCAAACATTATGCCTCAAGGGACTATTTCAGGCCCAGCTTGTTTTCCAGGTAGTGAATGTTAGTGCCGCCCGCAACAAACGCGGCATCATCCAGCAGTTTCTGCTGTAACGGGATATTGGTCTTGATGCCTTCAATAACGAGTTCGGACAAGGCCGTGGCCATGCGCGCCAGGGCCAGTTCACGGGTTTCCGCATGCGCGATCAGCTTGGCGATCATCGAATCATAATGGGGTGGGATGTAGTAGCCGTCATAAATGTGGGTTTCCATGCGGATCCCCGGGCCGCCGGGCGGGTGGAAATGCTTGATCCGGCCCGGTGAGGGCATGAAGGTGTCGGGGTCTTCCGCCTGGATGCGACACTCCAGGGCATGGCCGCGCAGACTGATGTCATCCTGTTGATAACTCAATTCCAGGCCGGCTGCAATGCGCAGTTGCTCCTTGACGATATCAACGCCGGTGATCATTTCGGTAACGGGGTGTTCCACCTGGATGCGAGTGTTCATTTCAATGAAGTAAAACTCGCCGTCCTGGTAAAGGAATTCCATAGTGCCGGCGCCGCGATAGCCCATGGTCTGGCACGCGTGCACACAAATCTCACCGATCTTGCTGCGCATTTCCTGCGTAATCCCGATTGCCGGCGCTTCTTCCATGACCTTCTGGTGGCGCCGCTGCATGGAGCAGTCCCGTTCTCCTAAATGTATGACGTTGCCGGCTGCATCCGCCAGCATTTGTATTTCGATATGGCGCGGTCGCTCGAGAAACTTTTCCATGTACAAGGTATCATCGCCGAACGCAGCCGCCGCTTCCGCACGCGTCAACGCCACGGCATTACGCAAAGACGCCTCCCCACGCACGATGCGCATACCGCGCCCGCCACCACCGGCCGCGGCCTTGATGATGACCGGGTAACCCAGTTCCTTTGCGACCCGGCCAACTTCATCGATATCGTCACTGATGTCGCCGCTGGAACCGGGCACGCAGGGCACGCCGAATTTACGCATCTGCTCGCGCGCTGAGATTTTACTGCCCATCAAGCGGATGGTATCGGCGCGCGGGCCAATGAAGATAAACCCGCTTTCTTCCACTCGTTCGGCAAAATCAGCGTTTTCCGACAAAAAGCCGTAGCCCGGGTGGATGGCTGCGGCATCGGTCACCTCGGCGGCGCTGATGACCGCCGGAATATTCAGGTAGCTGCCGGCCGATGCAGCCGGGCCGATGCATACCGCCTCATCCGCCAACAGCACGTGTTTTTGTTCCCGGTCCGCCTCCGAGAACACGGCCACGGTCTTAATGCCAAGCTCGCGACAGGAACGCAGGACACGCAGGGCAATTTCACCCCGGTTGGCAATGACTACTTTTTCAAGCATGGTTAGCTCTCAACGACGTGAGCCGAAGTGCGGGAACGAGCGCAAGTTTTGTCATGCCGGGCTTGACCCGGCGCCCGACCGCGGCGCGGGAATGACCGCAAACTTCGTCATGCCGGGCTTGACCCGGCATCCAGTAGAGTACGGTATCGACTGCAAGGCGACTCATTATCACGCATCGCGGATAATGAACAAGGGCTGTCCGTATTCCACCGGTTCGCCGTTGGTTGCCATGATACGGCTGACCACGCCGGCTTTTTCGGCCTCGATCTGATTCATGATCTTCATCGCCTCAATGATGCACAGCACATCGCCTTTCGCTACCGTCTGGCCCAGTTCCACGAAGGACGGTTTGCCCGGCGTCTGGGACTCATAGAAAATCCCCACCATGGGCGAGCGCACCATGTTCTCCTCGGGTTCTTCTTCGTGCCGGGCAGGTTCAGACGCAGGCACAGCGTCGGCAACAGGCGCGGCGGGCGCGGCGGCGGCCTGAACTTCACTCGCCGGCATGGCGACGGGAAGCTGCACCGGCGCCTGCCGGTTACGGCTGACCCGGACGGAATCGGTGTCCTCGTGGATCTCGATCTCGTCGATAGCCGATTCCTCCAGCATCTCGATCAGTTTTTTTACCTTGCGTATGTCCATAGACTTGGATTACCCCTGTAATTGTTCCGCAGCCACCTGCAATGCCAGACCATAACCCGAGGCGCCGGCGCCGCTGAGCACCGCAACAGCCAGCTCCGACAGGTAGGAATGGCGCCGGAATTCTTCCCGGGCAAACACATTAGACAAGTGGATTTCGATGAAAGGAATATCAACCCCGGCAAACGCATCGCGCAGCGCGACGCTGGTGTGGGTAAAGGCCCCGGGATTGATGATGATAAAGCCCACTTCTTCCTTTTTCGCCCGGTGCACCCGCTCAATGAGCTCATGCTCGGCATTGGACTGGAAACAGTCCAGGTCGTAGCCCAGCCGCGCCGCGGACGCAACCAGCTCGCGGTCGATGTCAGCAAGCGTGGTCGTGCCGTAAAGCTCCGGCTCCCGCTCGCCAAGCAGGTTCAGGTTAGGCCCGTGTAATACCAGTAGTTTTGTCATATCAAATCGTCACGCCGACGCCTGCAAGTCCCGGTCACCGACAGCTGGCACTGGTGAAACGCTCATATTAGCAGACAAAATCAGGATGGATGATAGCAGTTTCCCACATATGACCGGTCTTTGCCGGTTAGTGAAGCCGGGATAACCTGAATTCCGCAACCACTGGAGCGTGGTCGGAAGGGCGCGGCTGTTGCCGGGGTTGCAGGTCTATCCAACTGTCGGCGCAGTGGCGGCTGAGTGCGCTTGAGGCCAGTATCAGGTCGATGCGCAGGCCGCGGTTGCGGGCGAA
>JAPORZ010000156.1 GCA_026709915.1 Gammaproteobacteria bacterium | reverse complement strand
CTGAAACTGATAGTGGCCATATGCCATCTGTGCGGCTGTCATCGCCAAGCCTCGCATTTCTTCTGAGTATGTTCTCATTACATCCGCATAGGGCCGGTTGAATTTTTCAGCTTTGTATTTGTAGCATGGTTTGACGACGAGTGTCCATGCTTCATCTGCTACCTGCCTTACTCTTTGCTCTGCAGCTTCGTTTCGGGTGTTGTCTGTGCAGGCTGTGGTTGTGCAGGTCAACAGTATGACGATCAGGATTGTTTTTTTCATGAATTAATTTTCAGCGGTGCCCGTGCCAAAATAATCATGGAAAAGATTATCCGGGTCGTACTGCCGGCGCAGGGCTCGAAGTCTGCTCCAACTATCGGGTGTGAATGAATGCTGGTTTCGTTCCGGATAACTGACAACATCCTCGTTGTTGATGTAATGCCCTAAGGAGAACGGTTCGAGAGCCGCCATGGTGTCGCGTAACCAGCCCGCTACCCGGTTGTCATCGCTTGCATCCTGCCAGGTGAGCACCGACAGGATATTGGTGCTGCCGATCAGTGAAAAGGCCGCATCCTCGGGCAGTCGGGTATTGCCGATAAAACGGATGCTGACAGTGGTGACAGGTGTTACCGCTTGCCGCAGGCGTTCGCTGAGTGTGGCGATGACCGGCGCAATGGAATTGCTCCAGACGCCTTCGGTGGCCATGCGCCCGTGCGGGAAGGACTCCCCGGTTGCGCCTGTGAGTATCTTGAGGTCGCTTGGCTCATATTCCGTTTTTTGCAGTGGCTTACGGCCCAGGCCGCTGTTGGCAACGGGTTCCAGCAATGCCCGTGCGTCCGCCTCGTCAGTGCCGTAGGCGACGACATTCACTATGCAAACCTGCTCGGGCGCCCCGGCTGCAACCGCTTGCTGGTCCGGATTGCCCGTCAGCAGCAGTATCAATTCAAGCCGGTGGTCGCTGTTCGGCACCAGCTCTTCCAGCGCGGCAGCTACCTCGGCATGGTTATCCAGAGGGTGGATATACTGTGAGGTGGTAATCGCGCCCGGTAACGGATAGGCGCGCAGGTAGTATTGGGTTACCACCCCGAAAAATCCGGGCCCGGCTCCGCGCACGGCCCAGTAAATATCCGGGTGTTGTCGCGCATTGACTGTCAGCATCTCGCCGGTGGCGGTCACCACATCGGCGCCGATGACCGAGAAACAGGCAATGCCCCAGGTATTGGGATTAAAACCCAGACCACCGCCCAACAGGAACCCGCCAATGCTCACACTACCGCCTCTGGCTACGGGGAACCCCATATCGTGCGCTTCGAGCGCCTGCAGCAGGGTTGGCCCCCAGGTTCCCGGCCCCGCCGTGGCGGTCAGGTTGTCCCGGTTCACCGTTACCTCTCTCAGGCCGAGCAGATCGATTAGCATCCCGTCATTACGCAAAAATGAAGCCGGAATGCTGTGGCCGCCGCTCTTTGCAATGACTTTCAAACCGTGATTGCGCGCATGGTTCACCGCGTTCACCACGGCATCGACAGAATTGGCCTGAACGATTACCTCAGGCCGGCGCGCCGGCTTGACCCGTTGCCATACCAACCCCTTCCTTAGCGCTTCATAGTCGGCATGAGTGCGGCCAATCATCTTTTCACCAGATGCTAACGCAGAGGTTTTCCGGGGGCTGGAAAAAGCAAACAGCGCCCCGAAAAACCCGATCAGACCACGTAAAAACTGCCTTCGGCAAAGATTATTCAGCGCCGCCTTGAAAGCCATGTCGGTTAATTAAAATTACGGCGCAAGCTCAAAGACCAGGTAGCCGGCATGCCGTACACGCCCTCAACGCCATTGTCATTGGCAAAACCGGTGACAATATACGTCTCATCGGCCACATTGCGTCCCGCCGCAGTAATCGACCAGACATCGTTGGCATCGCGCCAGGTCAGTGACAGGTTTACCAGGGTATAGGCCGGCTGCATCAGCAGCGGGGTATTTCTGTCGTCATTGGCAACCTTGCTGGTATGGGACAGGTCCAGGCGCGGCGTTAATGAGCCCATGCTACCCAGGCTGTATTCATATTGGGCGGCGACATTGATGTTCCATTCCGGCGCGTTAATCAGGTCGTGGTCAATGTCAAAGGGCACGCCTTCATCGAGCTGGACGTATTCCGCATCCAGGTAGCCCACGCCAACCTGCAACAGCGCCGCGGGTACGGGCGCCGCGGTCAGTTCCAGTTCAAACCCGAGGATCTCCGCCGCCGCGGCATTCACCGTGGACAGGCCAATAGTGCCTTCGCTGTCGCTCTGGTCTGCGGTAACCTGCATGTCGGTATAATCGGTGAAAAACACAGCCCCATTCAGGCGCATGCGATTGTTCAACAAGGTGGACTTGAAACCGCCCTCGTAAACCTTTACGAACTCAGGCCCTGCCACCGGCACTTCACGCTTGGCCGGAAAAACGCGCTGGGTAAAGGCGCCGGCCTTGAAGCCCTCGGAATAGGACACGTAGGTCATCAGATCTTCGGTCCAGCGATAAGACAGGTTGACATAAGGCTGCACCTCGCTGGCGTTGGAGTAGGCGGGCTCCGTCGGCAATACGCAGGTGCCTGCGGTCTGCCCCGGGATGAGCGGCACGCCCCGACAATCGAATGGGGAGGCGGGCGATATCGACAGCGGGAACGGGATGCCCCGGTCGATGCCGACATGGGAGTCGGCGACAAATTCCTTATCTTCATCCGTATAACGCACGCCCGCCGTTAGCGATAACTGGTTGGTTACGTCAAACGTACCTTGGGCAAACACGGCTTTGCTTTCATTGTCAATAGTGCCGCCGCTGTCAAACACGACATTGAACGGCAATTCCACTACATCCAGGTGTTTACCGGTTTCTTTCAGGTAATACCCCCCGATCAGCCATTGCAGACGATCCTCAAACGCCGTGCCCAGCAACTGCAATTCCTGGGTGGTCTGTTTTTGTTCATAGTCGTTGGCGGTGCGCACTATCACGTGCACCGGCAGTTTCGAATGGCCGGTGTCCCGCGACCAGTAACCGTCTTCCACCCGGCGATGCGCAGTGATGGATTTCACGGTAAGATTATCCGTAACATCCCATTCCAGGGTGCCGCCGATGCCCCAGACGGTCAATTCCGAGTCGGGGCGTACAGCTATGCCGAAGCGCTCACTGTCTTGCAGTTCCGGGGTGGCGCTGACGTGGCTGCTCCAGGTCTTGAACGGGCCTGTCACCCACTGGTCGTTGTAGCATTTATCATTCCCGAACTGAGCCGGGTTAGTGCTGACGTCGAATATTCCACCGCACACCGGGTCGCCCGACGCCAGGTTGTTAATCCCAGGAAAGAAACCGTTTTCCCGCACATCGATCAGCACATTGGGCGCCGGGTTTTCATCCGTGGTGGAATAATCCGCCGTCACGTCCACGGTGACGGTATCGGCCGGCGTCCAGCGCAGCGCCAGCCGCCCGGAGTGATCCTCGTTATCGCCCAGGTCCGGCCCGTCTCCCAGGTTTTTAACGTAACCGTCGCGATTGCGGGTGGACACAGAGAGGCTGCCCGCCAGGGTCTCGCCCAGGGGGACATTGACGTAGCCATTGACGTCGATACGGTCGTAACTGCCGGTGGTTGCCTCCAGGCGACCATATACGCTGTCGGTGGTCGGCTTTCTGGTGACCACGGAGATGGCGCCGCCGATGGTGTTTCTGCCGAACAGCGTGCCTTGCGGGCCGCGCAACACCTCGATACGTTCCACATCCACCGTATCCATCACCTGACCGATGGTGCGGGCGATATACACCCCGTCGAGGTAAATGCCTACGCCCGGGTCCACCGGCAGGGCCCAGTCGGCGCTGCCGACGCCGCGGATCATGACGATGGCGGCGGAATTACCGGCAGCGATGGGTGCGGTAAAATCAAACACCACGTTAGGCGTAAACTCGCCTAAGTCGGAAAAGTCCACTGCGCCCCGTTGCGCCAGATCTTCTGCGGTGAAAGCAGCAACCGAAATGGGGGTGTCCTGTAAACTTTCCTCGCGCTTGCGCGCGGTAACGACAACTTCCTCCAGTGCGCCGGCCTGTGCCAGCAACTCGGTAGTGGCGCTGCCAAGCAGGCAAACAAACAAGACAAGCTGAACAGTACCCGCGGCCTTTCCCGTTATACGTCTGATGTTATGATTTGTCATATTGCATCCCCTGATAGTGTTTGAACACATTGAAGAATTATTTTAACCTGGTATGTCGTATACAGTATACCAGAATTTTGTGAATTATGGTAATCTCTAAAAATGCCCTCCGTGGCATTTTGGTCAGGATTATGTCTCTCAAAAAGATCCCTCAAAAACAGTCTTTGCGAGACGAGGCTTATGCCTCTCTCAAAAAGGCCTTGTTCCAGGGCGTTTTCAAACCCAATCAGAAAATTACCGAATACGAGATAGCAGAAGCGCTGGGTGTTTCCCGCACTCCGGTCAGGGAAGCGTTGAACCTGCTCAGGATTCAGGGGATATTGAGACAAGGGCGCGGGGGGTCGTATGTATTTACTCTCCCTTCCCTTAAACAGATTGAAGAGATATTCGAAATACGACGGGTTTTGGAACCCCTGGCCGCGCAAAAGGTCATCGGGAATTGCACTGCAGCTGATATCGACCGACTTGAGACCATTGTCAGCAAGGAAACGGAGGCGCTGGATACAAAGGACTCATCCGATTTTTTTCAGCTCAACATGGAATTTCGCACGACACTGTTTAAGTTATGCGGCAATGAGAGCCTGGCAAAAATAATTGATAGTTTTATGGACTGTATCTACTTTATCGGCCTGCTCACCTTGAAAAGGAAATCTGTACGCAAGCTGGTTATTAAAATCCATACCAGAATTATCCGGGCATTGAGGCAAAACGACGCGACAACCCTGGTGGCAGTGATCAATGAGCACCTGGACCAGGCCATTGATGCTATCAGAAAGGAATTGACTGCGTAAGGGCGCCTCTGAAAATGCCGCGGAGGGCATTGTGCCTGTGATACTGCTGTCCTATGTCTGGTACATATCCATGGCCATGAAATGCCTTAGGGCCTCGTTTGTGCCGTCGTAAATAGGCATTACAAAACAATCTCTGACGTATTTTTCTGCTGGGAAATCTTTCATATAACCGGAGCCGCCCAGTATCTGTAAAGCGTCTGTGGTAACCTTCTTTACCATGTCTGTCGCATAGACTTTTGCCATAGCATGATGGACCTCCTTATCGTGCATGTCGTTATCCCCGGCCCAGGCCACGCGTCTGACCAGCAGTCGCGCTGTTTCTATTTGCATCTTCATATCCACCAGCATATTGCTGACAGACTGATAGCGGGTAATCGGGCGGCCCCAGATCAGCCTTTCCCTGGCATAGTTGACGGCCATGTCGTAGGCTGCGCGCGCAAGACCGACAGCCAGCGCCCCCGTGCCGACTCCGTTAACGTTATAGACCTGGAACAGCAGCGGCAGACCGGCTCCTTCTGCGCCCAGCATATCGTCCCTGCTCAGCGCTACATCGTCAAATATCAATTCACCGTTGGCCATAAGCCGGTGGCCCATCTTGTCCTCGATTTTTCCTATGGAAAAACCCGGTGTATCCGACCGCACAAAGAAAATGGAAGTCGATTGCAGGTTGGGGCCGTCAGGGTTGGTTCTGGCGAGACAGCCATAAAGTTCAGCATAGCCGCCATTGGTGATGAAACACTTGCGGCCATTAACAATAAAGTTATCTCCATCCTTACGCGCGCTGGTCCGCACCCCGAGCTTCGGCTCCGGTTCAGGGCAGAAAATTTCAGTGCCGCCGGATGGCTCTGTCCCGCCGAAGCCGTAGAGATGATGCGTATCACCGCTGATATCGCAATAGGGCGTCAACCAGCGTTCCCGCTGCGCTTCGGTGCCGCATTGTGCAATCAGTCTGGCGATGGAATTGGTCGCCATGTAGCTCATGCCGACGCCAACATCACCATAGGCCAGCTCTTCGACCAGGATGGAGAGTTCTATCAGCCCCCCACCCATGCCACCCATGTCTTCCGGCACCAGCAGCAGGTGCAATCCCAGTTCTGTTGCCTTCCGTGAAATATCTGCGGGAAAGGCTTCCCGTGGGTCTGCAATACGGTCAAGCTCCGCGGCAACCGGTCTGATTTCATTTTCTGCAAACCGCCGCACCGTATCTTCGAGCAGCAGCTGTTCTTCGGTCAACCTGAAGTCGATCATGGTACGGTGTCTCCCTGAGGTTCAGTTCAGTTGCGCTTCAATCATTTTCCAGAGGGATGATGGCGACCATACTGGGCCCCGTGCCCGGCACGAATGACCCGTGTCCCTTGCTGTTGTTGTCTTCCATCAGGAGCATCTCCCCGGGGCCGTAGGTTCGAGTCTCGCCGTCGGATGCGACAAACGCAGTCGTGCCCGTGAGCACGATAAAAATCTGTCGGTGTCGCGGCGGATGCAGGGGTCGTGCATCCCAACCCGGTGAGTTTCCGGCCAGCATCAGGTATTGCGCCGGCCATTTGCCCTGTTCCGCCAGCCAGATTGGGGGGATATTATGGGCGTACTCAAACCGCCGGTAATCCACGGTTACGGTCTTGAAGTGAGTTTCCCCATCCTCGCCCACGTACAGGTGATCGTAAGTCCACAGCGTGACCGGCGATGCCTGCAAATCAGGTTCATCACCCTGGTCTGCGGCCAGACTCGCCGTGCCCGAGACCACCAGCGCAGCCAGCACAAGACATCGTGACGAACCAAGGGCGCCGCCGAAAATGCCACGGAGGGCATTTTTAGAAGTTGCCTTAATCTTGTTGAACAATCTCATCGCAATCCCCCCGGTTGCTGTACTGACATTATGCTGATAGTCGCAACGGCAGCGCACGCAGACGTTTGCCCGTGGCCTGAAAAACTGCATTGGCGATGGCCGGGGCCACGGGGCCGACGGCACATTCCCCGGCGCCAACCGGCGCGCGTGCCGTTGCGGTATAGTGGACTTCAATATCCGGCGCTTCGTTCATGCGCGTCACCGGGAAGTCATGAAAATTTCCCTGTTGCACGCGCCCGTTCTCAATCGTGATGCCCTCGTACAGACAGGCGCTCATCCCCCAGAATACACAACTTTCCACAATGGTGGTGACAATGTCCGGGTTGATGCGCAGACCTACGTCCACCGCCGCGACAACCCTGTGCACCGTGATGCGGTTGTCACTGACAGAGACTTCGGCAACCATTGCCACGTAGGCTTCCTTGATGAATTCAAAAGCAATGCCCTGGAACCGGCCCGGAGTGTCAATACCCCACCCGGCCTTGTCTGCCGCCAGCTTTAGCACCTGATAAGGAATAGAGGCCGGCTCCAGGTGGCTGAGTCGGAACGCCAAGGGATCGGCGCCGGCCTGTTGCGCCATCTCGTCTATAAAACTCTCTATGAAAAACCCGTTAAAGGAATTGCCGACGGAACGCCAGAAAAATGCGGGAACACTGCCATTGCGAAAATTCTGATCTACTTTTATAGCGCCGAACTGGTAGTGGGTTTCCAGGGCGCTTTCGATGTTTTCCTGATCGTCCTGCATTGCCCCCTCGGCAATTTTCAGCAACTCTGAACGAGGCAGATCATGTGGGAAAATGGCCGATCGAATGGCCTGCATGAGGTTGTAATTCAGGCTGGGCGTACACAGTCGATAGCGCCAGGCAGTGACGCGCTCGCCGTCCAGTTCTGCGTACATGCGGCAGGTAACGGCGGGACGGTAGCGGGTATGGCGTATATCCTTTTCCCGGCTGAGTATGACCTTGACCGGTCTGCCGGTCTGTCGTGACAGTTGGGCGGCGTCCCGCACCTGCGGGTCGGCAGCTACCTTGCCGCCAAACCCCCCGCCGAGGTAGGTGCTGTGTACAGTGACGTTGGCCACGGGGATACCAGCGCCATGCGCGGCCGTTGCGGCAGCTATATCCGGCGCCTGGGAGCCTACCCAAACCTCGGCGTGCTCGCCCTGTACCGATACCGTTGCATTTTGTGGCTCCATGGTGGCGTAGGCCATATATGGCGCGGTATATTCTGCCGTCAGGGCGTCACTGGCAACCGGGTAGCCGGCCTCTGCCTCTGCTTCATCGAGTACCTGTCGTTGTTGCGCAGCGGTACGCGCGGATGATTCGGCGCCGTGGGGGCCGGGATCCCAGTCGATTTCCAGGGCTTTTTCCGCCTCGGTGGCGTACCAGTAATGCGTCGCCAGCACCGCGACACCGTGCTCGATTTCAATGACATCGACCACGCCACGCATACTCTTGGCCTTGGTGGCATCGAAGCGTCGCAACGTTCCACCAAAATGCGGGCAGTAGGCCACCGAGGCCACCAGCGCATCCTCCGGCCCGAGGTCCATACCGTATTTCGCCGCGCCGTTGAGCTTTGCCGCAGCATCAATCCTGTTATTGATTTTGCCGATATAGCGAAACTCAGCAGCGGGCGCGAGTTCAATTTTTTTCGGCAATGGCAGGGTTCTGGCAATGTCAACGAGGTCGCCCGGCTTGACTGTGCGCCCACTGACCCGGTGATGTATCAGTCCTTGTTCCAGCACCAGTTCGCCGGTCGGCGCCTGCCAGTTTCGGGATGCGGCTTTGAGCAGCATCATCCGGACACTTGCCGCGGCTTCCCGCATGGGTTGATAACAGGTGATGATGGAGCTGCTGGCATTGGTAATCATCAGGTTAAACTTCGGGTTGTTGTAATCCCGGTGTACTCCGGCGAACTCCCGCACAATGCTCTCGGGCGACATGTACAGTTCTTCGGCGACGATGGTGGTCAGCCCGGTTATGATGCCTTGTCCCATTTCCTGCTTGTGAATCTGCAGGATCACGCGGTTATCCGGGGTGACCTGCAGAAAGGCGTTGGGTTGAAAATCTGTCGCAGAGGTGTGGGGCCAGACAGCTACCTTTGCCGCTGCTGCGCCCCCGAAGCGAATGCCAATGACAAGACTGCCGGCGGTGGCGGCGCCTGAAACCAGAAAGGCGCGTCTGGTAATGGTCATCAGCGCGCCTCCGTGACGTTGCCGTCGGCAAGTTTCTCTGCCGCCATACAGATGGCGCGCCGAATGCGCTGATAGGTCCCGCAACGACAGATATTCCCGCTCATGGCGGCATCAATATCATCGTCGGAAGGTCTTGGTTTGGACTTCAGCAGCGCCGCCGCAGCCATAATCTGTCCCGGCTGACAATAACCGCATTGCGATGTATTTGCAAAAATCCAGGCGTCAATCAGGGCCTCGACCACGGGCCCGGTCATGCCTTCGATAGTCGTAACGGAGCGGTTGGCAGCATCGGCAACCGGCATGACGCAACTGCGAACCGGTTTGCCATCGACATGGACGGTACAGGCGCCACACAGGCCGGCGCCGCAACCAAACTTGGCGCCGGTAAGACCGGCTTCCTCGCGCAGCGCCCAGAGCAGGGGCATCTGCGGGTCCACATCAATACGTGTTTGTTCGCCGTTTATCTTCAGTTCGAGCATGATTCGAGCCCCGCGGTCATGGCAGCGCTCAGCCGCTGCTCATGCAACCCAGGCAAACGCAAGCCCGGAAATCCTGGCGCGGTCATCGGCTGAACACGACTTTTCTGTGCATGGCGTGGTGAGAACTGTAGCCGTAAGACTCGAACCTGTCCCCGTCGGCCATGACCGGCCCCATGGCGTCGGATTCTATGGCAGCAACAAAATCCTCAATATTATCGAACACCACTTCATTGCCCAGTATCAAGGTGTCGTCGGTCAGTTCTGTGCGTGTATTCCAGGCGCGCGGCAGGTAGCAAAGTACATTGCGGATGTTCGGGAACTGTGCCAGCAACGGGGGATGATTGCGAGTATAAAACTCCGTGAAATCAGCGGCGTTTGCAACCGGCCCGTAGTAGCGTACTACGAATGAAAACGGGGCAGTACGCGCGGGTGTGGCCTGCGGGCCCGGAATGTCGTAATGCACTGCTTCGAGAATTTCCACGTTAATTTTTTCCGCGCCGGCGAGAATGCCCGTCTTTTCAGTAAAAAGGCGTTTGAAGTTCGACGCGGCCGTCAGCGTTTGCGCACCCTCCCAGGATTTCACTTTTATTTCTATCAGCAGGTGTGGCGCCGGTATGTCGTCGAGCTTCGGGACTGCGCCTGTGTAAGGTGTGTAAAACTCCACCGAATTGACCTGATCATTGGTTTTCAGGAAAGCCAACGGCTCCCCAAGAAAGTGATCATTGAGGGTCACGGAACTCATCGCCGTCATCCACATGGTTACAAATACAGATACATTCATGGCATCTCCTCCAGAATTCAACGCCTGAGCAGCAACGAAGCGAGCAAATGCGGTTCAGGCCATCTCCACATCCGACAACTGTTATACGGGCGCCTCTAAAAATTAGAGGTTACTATACGGCAATTCTACTTGACATTACCGGTTAGTCAAACATTCGCCCCTCTTTATGGTAGGATGCGAAGTCCCGTAACCGACTGATTACCAGAATGCCCGAATGTTCAAAGTAAAAATAGCCAGCACCGGCGAGGAAATTGCCGTGGCAGACGGCGTGCGCATCGTCGATGCCCTGGGCGAGCACGGGATCATCATCCCCGTATCCTGCGAGCAGGGCATCTGCGGCACCTGCCTGACCGGCGTACTGGAAGGAGAGCCGGAGCATAATGACGTATTTCAGACCGACGAAGAAAAGGCAGCCAACGACCAGATGACCCTGTGTTGCTCACGCTCTAAAAGTGACCTGTTGGTGCTGGATTTGTAGAGATTCCCGGTAAGGTGGCCTGTTATGCCGGTTTGTCCCGTCTCAGGTCTTTATCCCCGCCCCCCGGTGCAGCAGGTACAGGCACAGGGATGACAGCAGTGCGATGAACAGCAGGATAATGAAGAATGCGCTGTGGATACTGATGTCAGAGACGCCCAGGATGCCGTAGCGGAAGGCGTTGACCATATACAGGATGGGATTGGCCAGAGAGACGGATTGCCATAGCTGCGGCAGCAGGTCGATGGAATAGAACACGCCACCTAAGTAGATCAGCGGCGTCAGTACGAAGGTCGGGATGATGGATATGTCATCGAAGTTCCGGGCAAACATGCCGTTGAGAAAGCCACCCAGGGAAAACAGCACGGAGGTGAGGATGACAATGGCGAGGACGATAAGCGGGCTGTGCAGTTGCGGCAGGCCGGTGAAGAACAGCGCCACGGCCGTCACGATGAAACCCACCAGCAACCCCCGGATGACCCCACCGGAAACATAGCCGGTCAGGATCAACCAGTTCGGAATGGGCGCGATGAGCATCTCCTCGACATGGTGCTGAAACCGAGCGCCAAAAAAGGAGGAGGAGACGTTGGAGTAGGCATTGTTGATGATAGACATCATAATGATGCCGGGAGCGATGAACTCCATGTAGGAAAACCCGCCCATCACCCCGATGCGCGGGCCGATCAGGTTGCCGAAGATAACGAAATAAAGCGCCATGCTGATCGCAGCCGGCAAGATGGTCTGCGACCAGATACGCATAAACCGGGTGATCTCCTTAATGATGATGGTCCGGTAAGCGACGAACAGCTGTTCAGCCGTCATGGTTTGCTCCGTTGTCATCAAGCAGGCGAATGAACAACTGTTCCAGCCGGTTGGCCTTGTTGCGCAGGCTCCTGACAATGATTTTATGTTCGGATAGTATCTTGAACACCGCGTTGGCATCCTGTGCGCGGTTGATCACCACCTCCAGGGTCATCGGGTCAACCTGGCGTATATCCAGAGATGGCATCTCAGGCAGCTGCTCCAGCGGGTTGACCAGATCCAGGACAAACGTTTCCGAGTGCAACTGCGCCAACAGGTCTTTCTTGTGGCCGTATTCGACGATGGAACCCTTGTCGATGATGGCGATCTTTTCACACAGGCTCTCGGCCTCTTCCAGGTAATGGGTGGTGAGTACGATGGTAGTGCCGTTGCGGTTAATCTCCTTCAGGAAATCCCAGGTGGAGCGGCGCAGTTCCACATCCACACCGGCAGTCGGCTCATCCAGCAACAGCAGTTTCGGTTCATGCACCAGCGCCCGGGCGATCATCAGGCGGCGCTTGAGCCCGCCGGACAGGTTGCGGGAGATACTATTGCGCCGTTCCCACAAGCCCAGTTGCCGCAGGTATCGCTCCGCCCGGCCCAGGGCTGTTTTCCTGTCTATCCC
>JAPORZ010000243.1 GCA_026709915.1 Gammaproteobacteria bacterium | reverse complement strand
GCCAAAGGATCACCGAATACAGTTGATCCCTCGTTAAACGTGACTCCATGCTTTTTTGTATTATGCGCTGCCTTAGTCTCATCCCATTCAAACTTCATCCCGGTATTCCCCCCAATGTGAAACAGGTCCCGGAAATACTCTATCTTGTTATTACAAAAAATTCATCCTCGGTCGCTCTATTTGGCAAATCAAAACAACTTATCCGTCAACGCGCCGCCGTCAACCACCAGGTCGATGCCGGTAATCCACTTGCTTGCATCTGCAACCAGGAACAAGCAGGCGTTGGCGACATCTTCGGCCTGGCCCACGCGGCCCATGGCCGCGGCCTGTTGGTATCTGGCTACGCCTTCCGGCCAGCCTGCGTCCAGTCCTTGCCGCCAGATCAGGCCGGGGGATACCGCGTTTACGCGGATATTGTGCTCGCCCAGTTCCCGGGCGGCGGCGCGGGTAAACATGATCACCGCGCTCTTGGCGGCGCAGTAATGGCTGTGCATATCAAGCACGCCGCGGGCGGCAATCGAGGCGATATTGACCACTGCACCGCCACCTCCCTGCGCCATGTTGCGTCGGGCAAATGCCTGGGTGCATAACATGACGGAACGCACGTTGGCGTCCATCATCAGGTCGTACTCGGCCTCGCTGATGTCAAGAAACGGTGACAGCGGATACACGCCGGCATTGTTGATCAGTATATCCACGCCGCCGGTTGCCGCGCAGGCGGCGTCGAACAGCGCGTCAACCTCTGCCTTGTTGGTGACATCGGCGCGCAAGGTGCTGGCGCTGGCGCCGGCGTCGCAGAGCTGCGCGCGCAGGGTCAGCGCCGCCGCCTCACTGGTATGGTAATGAATGCCGACATGCGCGCCGGCGCCGGCCAGGGTTTGACACAGCGCCGAGCCGATGCCGCCGGCGCCACCGGTAACCAGCGCGGTCTTGCCGTTCAGACTGAGTAAATGATGATGTGCTGTTGCTGACATAATGTGCTGACAATGCTATAGTGCCGCCCGAACGCGCCGTCCCCAGCGCGCCCTTATGGTTCATCTGTGCCTGCCAGGAAATACATTACCTCACAAACCCCGCAAGCAAAAGGGGGCGGACGAGAAAAAATCACCGCCCGGGCGCTGATCAAGGCCTTGGGGCTTGAACCGCTGCCTGTTGAGGGCGGGCATTTCCGGCAAACCTACCAGGCGGATGAAGCGGTGTCTGTTGCCGTACCGGGCCGCGCCCAACCCCTGCTGAAGCCGCGCGCCACGGCGATCTTCTACCTGCTCTCGGATGACCCGGACTCCTTCTCGGCGCTGCACAGCCTGCCGACCGACGAAATCTACCATTTCTACCTGGGCGACCCGGTGGAACTGCTGTTACTGAAGCCGCGCGGCGTCAGTGAGATTATCACCCTGGGGCAGGATATTCGCAATGGGCAACAGGTACAGTTTGCGGTCCCGGCCGGTATCTGGCAAGGATCGCGACTGGCGCCGGGAGGGCAGTTTGCCCTGCTCGGCACTACCATGGCGCCGGGTTTTATCGAGGGAGACTATATCCCCGGCGACCGGGCAACGCTGCTGCAACAATACCCTGACAGGAGGGCGCTGATCACGTCGTTGACGCGCGGCGAGGAGAACCTGTGAAACCACCTTTTGACATCGCCGCCGATCTCGACACACCGGTATCGGCATTCCTGAAACTGAGGCCGCTGGGTGCGCGCTTCCTGCTGGAAAGCGTGGAGCGGGGGGAGCAGGTAGCCCGTTTTTCCTTCCTGGGTCTGGGCAGCGTACTGGACCTGCACCTCGAGTCCCGAACTCTGACGCACAATGGTTCAACCCAATCCCTGCCCGCCGGGCGCGCGGCCGTACTGGCGGCGCTACGGGACGGGTTACGGGCCGCACCGCAGTTATCCCCACAGGTGGATGAGATACCGTTCCAGGGCGGTCTGGTCGGCTATGCGGATTTCGACCTGATCCATGCCCTCGAACAATTCCCGCACAACACCTGCGCCACGGGTTATCGGCCTCGGGCGGCATACATGGCTCCCCGCTCGCTGCTGGTATTTGACCACCTGACCCGGCGGGTGGCGTTGCTCCATGCCGGTTCTGAGGTGGAACGGCTGGCCTTACAGAAAGAGATCAGCGCGGCTTTGCGCGGCCCCATTCCTGCATGCGCCGCGCGTAACACCTGCTCTATTGCGAAAGCCGCCCTGTCCCGCAACGACTATATGCAACTGGTGTATGAGGCCAAGCAAAAAATACGTGACGGGGATATTTTCCAGGTGGTGCTGGCCAACCGCTTTTACGGTGAATGTGACTTAACGCCGTTCACGGCTTACCGCGCCCTGCGCCTGATTAACCCGTCTCCTTATATGTATTATCTGGAGATCGGCGACCGCATCATCGCCGGTTCTTCACCCGAAGCCATGGTGAAGCTGCAAGGGGATACAGCCGCACTGCGACCCATCGCCGGCACGCGCCCGCGCGGGCAAAACGCCGAGGAGGACCAGGAACTGGAACAGGGTTTGCTCAATGATCCCAAGGAGGTGGCCGAACACGTTATGCTGGTGGATCTGGCGCGCAATGACTTAGGGCGCGTGGCCGCGGCGGGTTCCGTTCAGGTCGATCCGTGGCTGTCCATCGAACGTTACAGCCACGTCATGCACATTGTCAGCGGTGTCCGCGGCACGCCGCGGCCGGGCCAGGACGCATTCGATCTGTTTGCGGCATCCTTCCCCGCCGGCACCCTGGTCGGCGCGCCCAAGATTCGTGCCATCGAGTTGTTAAACGGTTATGAACCGGCGCCGCGCGGCCTGTACGGCGGCACGGTAGGTTATTTCGACCATTACGGCAACATGGACCAGGCCATTGCCATACGCACCATCGTGTTCGAAAACGGCGGCTACAGCTACCACGCCGGCGCCGGCATCGTGGCCGACAGCAACCCGGCGACGGAGCACGACGAAGTGCTGGCCAAAAGCGCGGTCATGCGCCAGGCGCTGGCGCTGACGACAGAAGGTTTTTGACCGGCGCCGCGCTTGTTGTCAATGACAGGTCTTTTCCCACGTAATGTTCCACGTAATAGGCGCCAACCCGCTGTAGCTGCACTGACTCAGCCGGCGCATATTTTTCTGATCACCCGGTAGGCGATGATGCCGGCGATGACGTTGCCGACCGCAGCGCCGGCGAACATACCTGTTATGCCCCAGAGCCGGCCGCCGATATATGCCAATGGCAGGTACAAGGCAATCAGCCTGATGATGATCAGGAGCAGACCGAGCCTGGGGCGTCGCATCACGTTCAGCGATACCATGACCAGGATTACCACGGCATGGGCGCCGTAGGTCAGCGGCAAAATGCAGATGAAGGTATTGATCACCCGAATTACTTCGGCGTCGCTGCTGAACGCAGGAGCGATCCAGGGAGAGAGCGCCAACAACAGCAAATAGACTGCAATTTGAAAAAAGAGACTGAACTTCAGACAGCCAAACAAGGCCCGGTGGGCGCGCGCCGTGTTGCCGGCTCCCAGGTTCTGACCAATAAACATGGGCAGGGTAGCGGACAGGGCAAAAACCAGTATCAGGCAGATTGTCTCTATGCGCGCGCCGACCCCGAAACCGGCAACGGCTTCGGCGCCGAAACCGGCTATGAGCGTGGTCATAATGGCCGCGGCAAACGGGGTCATCACGTTGGCAAGCATGGCCGGGACGCCGATTTGCAGCAATTCCCCCCAGTTTTCCCGCAGGTGGCGCAGGCGCGGCAGGTTAAACAACAGCAGTTTTTCCTTGATTGCCAGGATACAGACTGCGCCGATGGCCGCAGTGGTCGCGGCGATGACGCTGGCGAGCGCCGCCCCCTGCATCCCCAGCGCCGGGAATGGGCCCGGACCGAATATCAATAACGGGTCCAGCGCCAGATTCAGCAAGGCCATGAGCGTGGACAGCAAGGCTGAAGTTTTGATGGCGCCGATGGCGCGGAGCGTGTTCCCGCCGATGACTGCGACCATGATCACGGGCAGGCCGAACACCAGCACGATCATATAATTACTGATATGCGGCAACACCTGTGGCGTAGCGCCCATGGCCGAAAAAATGGCCGTGAAGGAAAACCCGACCGCGATGGCGATAACAACTGATAACAGCAACGCCAGTATCTGTGCGTCAGTCACATAGCGAGCGGCGGCATCGTGCCTGGCCTCGCCGATCAGGCGCGAGGTGACCGAGCTGATACCCATGCCCATGCCCAGAGCAACACTGACGAAGATCATGTAAACGGGAATGATAAAGCCGATGGCCGCCAACTGCCGGGTCCCCAGCAGGCTGATGAACCAGGTATCGACGATCCCCAGCGTCATCATAGAGACGATGCCGAGGACCATGGTGCCGGTCAGGCGCGCCAACAGCGGGCCGATTGGCTCCGAGACGATTCTACGTGTACGCGCGGTGGCGGAAATGGCTGGCGCTACCGGACAATATCAGGCTGAATAACTGCTGAATAACTGCTATTCGGGCTGCGGCACTATCCTCAGATAAGGTTTGGGCGCCTTCCAGCCGTCCGGGAATTTCTCTCTGGCAGCCTCGTCGGACACTGCGGGCACGATGATAACATCCTCGCCCTGGCGCCAGTTCACGGGGGTTGCCACCTTGTGCTGCGCCGTCAACTGAATGGAATCCAGCACCCGCAGCACTTCGTCAAAGTTCCTGCCGGTGCTCATCGGATAGGTGATGATCAGCTTGATCAGTTTGTCCGGGCCGATGATGAACACAGAACGGATGGTGGCATTATCCGTCGCGCTGCGCTGTTTGGCCTGACCGCTGGCGTTGGGGTGGATCATGTCGTAGAGTTTGGCTACCTGCAGGTCGCTGTCGCCTATCAATGGATAGTTGACCGCATGGCCCTGGGTTTCCTCAATATCGTTCAACCAGGCGTTGTGATCGTCAACTGAGTCGATACTCAGGCCGATAACCTTGGTGTTACGTTTGTCAAATTCCGGCTTCAGCCCGGCCATGTAACCGAGTTCCGTCGTGCACACGGGCGTGAAATCCTTGGGATGAGAAAACAGGATGGCGTAGCCGTCGCCGATCCAGTCATGAAAATTGAGCGTCCCTTCAGTCGTTTCCACGGTGAAGTCGGGCGCTTCGTCACCAATTCTTAAAGGCATGTCATTCCTCCGGCGGGTTTGTGTTTTATGGCTGATTATAGCAGAGTCCGAATGCCGATGGTAACGGAAACGTTGACCTGACGCTTTGCTTTAACGCCTGCGGCAAATCAGCATGGCTCGCTGCGGGGCCGGGTGGCCTTCGATGGTGAGGGCGGGGTTTCGCGGGTTCAGAAAGTCGGCCAGGGATTGCTCGAAAGTCCATTCGGTGACGCGCTGTTCGGCAGGAGTGGTGAGGGAGATGTCGGCAACATCGATGGCCGTGAAGCCGACGCCGGACAGCCAGGTATGCAAGGCACTGAGCGAGGGGATGACCCGGATATTGCGCATTTTGGCGTAGCGCCCTTGTGGGTACAGGGCCGCGCCATGCCGGGCGTCGATAATCAGAGACTCCAGTACCAGTTCGCCGCCGGGGCGGAGTAATTGCCGCAGCTGGCGCAGATGGTTTTCCGGGTCGCGGCGGTGATATATGACACCCATGGAGAACACGGTGTCGAAGCCCTCATGGGGAAGCAGGGGCATCGTTGTACCGCTGCCTGCGGTGGACGGTGGTTGGCGGATACTCGCAGCCTGCTCCGGCAGGTCTTCCAGGGAAAATGGCAGGATTTGGAAAGGCGCATCCGGCAGGTATTTGGCTACGGCGCGCTGCTGCATGACGTAACGCAGGGTGGGGTCAGTGCCCAGCACCCGCGCCGCGCCCACGCCCAGCATACGCCAGCCGTAGTAGCCGTTGCCGCAACCGACATCGAGCACGGTGCGGCCGGATAATGGCGTTATCCGGTCCTGCAACCGCCGCCATTTCAGGTCGGCACGCCACTCTGCGTCGATGTTCACACCGAACAGGTTGAATGGCCCTTTGCGCCAGGGCAGCAGCCGTTGCAGTTGTTGTCGGATGGTTGCGCGCTGGGCCGGGCTGCAATCGTTCGGGTGACCGATTTGAACCGTGTCGGTATCCAGCCTGATCCGCGACGGGCTGAGCTGCGGGAGTTTGTCGAGGGCATCCTGCCAGTCCGGGTAGTCGCCGTGATGCGTCAGGTATGGCAGAATATCCATGTCGTTTCCTCTGGTCCGGTCAAGTCACAACCAATTATTCGTCATTCCTGCACAAGCAGGAATGACGAGCAAGATTGTACCAACAAGAAACTAACCGTTTCCAGACCCACCAATGTGTTTCTCGCCGCGGCGCTCAGCGAGTTGCACCTGGCGTTGGCGCTCACTGAAACGCTGACGCTGTTGTGGCGTCAGGTGGTCGTGGCAATGGGGGCAGGAAACGCCCGGCTGGTATTGTGCCGACGTCATGTCGGCCTTGGTAAGCGGATGGCGGCAGGCAAAACATTGTTCATAACCGCCTTCGGCAAGCTCATGGTTGACCGCAACCCGGCCGTCGAACACAAAACATTCGCCGTCCCACAAGCTGGTTTCCTTGTCGGTCTGCTGCAGGTAGTTGAGGATGCCGCCCTGCAACTGTACGACCTCCTCGAAGCCCTGAGACAACAGGTACGCAGAGGCTTTCTCGCAACGTATGCCGCCGGTGCAGAACATGGCGATGCGGGTATGCGTGGCGGGGTCCAGGTGTTTTTCCACGTAAGCCGGGAACTCCCGGAACGTTTGCGTCTGTGGCGCCAGCGCGTTGCGGAAGCTGCCTATGTCTGATTCATAGCGGTTGCGCACATCCAGCACCAGGGTATCGGGTTGGCTGATCACCTCATTCCATTGCGCTGGTTCGACGTGCCTGCCGCGGCGCCGTTCCGGGTCGATACCCTTAACGCCCATAGCGACGATCTCCTGCTTGAGTTTCACCTTCATCCGGTGGAACGGGCACTCATGCGCCTGCGCTTCCTTGTGCGTCAGGTCGGCAAACCGGGGCTGCGCGCGCAGGTAGTCCAGGATGGCGTCAGTTGCCTCCCTGCTACCCGCAATAGTGCCATTGATGCCCTCGGGCGCCAGCAGGAAGGTGCCCTTGAGCGCCAGGGTGCGGCAACGCGCCAGCAACGGTTGCCGTAACGCCCTGAAGTCCGGCAGGCTGACGAACTTGTACAGCGCCACAACGATGAATCTGTTACCTGATGTATTCATGGATTTATCCGCAGATAACATTCAATGCCCATGGACCACCCCGGCGCCAGATGGGATGCGCACGTCATCGACCAGGGCCTTGACGTGTTCCGGGGGTTGCGCGGTGAACCGGCTAACGCTGAACGCAACCGCGAAGTTGACCACCATGCCGATGCTGCCGATACCCTCCGGCGAGATACCCAGCCACCAGTTGTCCGGGGTGCTGGCGGTGGGGTTGATGAACTTGAAGTAAATGATATACCCGGCGGTGAGCAGCAGGCCGCTCAACATACCGGCGATGGCGCCTTCACGATTCATGTTGCGCACGAATATGCCTAAGAAAATGGCGGGAAACAGCGACGCCGCGGCCAGCCCGAACGCGAACGCGATCACCTGGGCCACGAACCCCGGTGGATTGATGCCCAGGTAGCCGGCAAAGCACACCGCCAGCGCCGCGGCAATGCGGGCATAGAACAGTTCCTGCTTTTCATTGATGGCCGGCCTCAGGGTCTTCTTGAGCAGGTCATGGGAGATGGATGTGGATATCACCAGTAGCAGTCCTGCCGCGGTGGACAAGGCCGCGGCCAAGGCCCCGGCTGCCACCAGCGCCAGTACCCAGGGCGGCAGGTTGGCAATCTCCGGGCTCGCCAGCATGATGATGTCGCGGTCCACATAGACTTCGTTGGCGTTGTCCAGCGGCGTGTTGTCCACCAGTTTTTGGCCGTGCTCGCCGCGTCCGGTGGCGAACTCGGGCGCGCCCTCAAACGGGGCACCGGCGGCATATTGCATCCGGCCATCCTCATTTTTATCCAGCCAGGCAATCAGGCCGATGTCTTCCCAGGTTTTCACCCAGGACGGCGCTTGCTGGTAGGCAGTGTTGTTCACCGTGTCGATGAAGTTCAGCCGTGCAAACGCGGCCAGCGCCGGCGCCGTGGTGTACAACAGGGCAATAAAGACCAGCGCATAGCCTGCGGACTTGCGCGCATCGGACACCTTGGGCACGGTAAAGAAACGCACGATGACGTGCGGCAGGCCAGCGGTGCCGGCCATCAGCACCAGGGTGATGGTGAACATGTCGATCATGCTTTTGCTGCCGTCCGTGTAGGGTGCAAACCCCAGGTCCACCAGCGCCTGGTCCAGTTTTTCCAGCACGCGCAGGCCGGAGCCGTCCTGGACCTCGGCGGCCAGCCCCAGTTGCGGCGCCGGGTTGCCCGTGACCAGCAGTGAGACAAAGATAGCCGGGGTAAGATAGGCGCAGATCATCACGCAATACTGCGCCACCTGGGTGTAGGTGATGCCTTTCATACCACCCAGCACGGCGTAGAAGAACACCACCGCCATGCCGATCACCACCCCGGTCGTGATCTCCACTTCCAGGAACCGGGAGAACACCACGCCGACCCCGCGCATTTGCCCGGCCACATAGGTAAAACAGATAAAAATCAGGCAGACCACGGCCACCACGCGCGCCGCGCTGGAGTAATAGCGCTCGCCGATGAAGTCCGGCACGGTGTACTGGCCGAATTTGCGCAGATAGGGCGCCAGCAACAGCGCCAGCAGCACGTAGCCGCCGGTCCAGCCCATGAGATAGACCGAACCGTCGTAACCGGCGAAGGCGATCATGCCGGCAATGGAAATAAACGACGCAGCGCTCATCCAGTCCGCCGCAGTCGCCATGCCATTAGTCAGCGGGTGTACCCCGGCGCCGGCTACATAGAAATCCCTGGTTGACCCGGCCCGGGACCAGATAGCAATACCGATGTAGAGCGCAAACGTCAGCGCGACCACGATATAGATCAGCATTTGCGGGGTCACTGCTGCTCCCCCTGCTGCTTGTTGTCGGTGTCGTCATCGTCCACGCCAAAGCGGCGGTCGATCCTGCCGATGAGAACCACATACACGAAAATCAGGATCACGAACACGTAGATGGAACCCTGCTGCGCCCACCAGAACCCCAGCTTGAACCCGAACAGGCTGAAGCGGTTCAACCAGTCCACCAGCAGGATGCCGAAGCCGTAGGAGACGGTGAACCAGACCGCCAACAGCGTCAGCAGCAAGCGGATGTTGGCGCGCCAGTAAGCCTGGGCGTGGGCCTCGGTAAGCACCTCATCGTCATGGGCGCCATGCGCCGGCAGGTTGTCCGCCTGGTGGTGGTAAACCGCCGGTTCGCTGTTGTTTGTGTCGGGTGTGTCTGGCATTGTTTGGCGCTCAGTTGGGGTCAGCTGTGATCATTTGTGAGGGGTAGCCTGTACACAACGATGTTAATCATACACCACCGGCGCCCGTCATTCCCCTGTGGTCAATGAACGCAACGCGCGCGCCAGGGTTCGAAAGTCACTGGCGCGTAATGACGAGTGGCGCCAGGCCAGGCCGATTTGGCGCGCCGCCGGAGGCGCCAGCCGCGCCAGGGAGATGCCTGTGTTATCGATGATCCCGGCGTCCACGGCAAGCCGTGGTATGAGCGTGACGCCGATCCCCGTCGCCACCAGTTGCACCAGCGTATGCAGGCTGCTGGCCTCGAACTGCGACCGTACCCGCCGGTCACCACTGCCGCACTCGTCCAGCGCATGGCCGCGTAGACAGTGACCTTCCTTCAACAGCAGCAACTTTTCACGCGCCAGCGCGGCGCGCGGCACTTCTGCGCGTGCGCACAGCGGGTGCTTGCGGTAGCAGGCGAACAGAAACTCATCTTCCTGGATAATCTCGATATCAAGGGTTCCTGTTGCGTAGGGCAATGCTATCAGCGCCGCGTCCAGCTCGCCGTCATCCAACTGTGCCAGCAGTGTGTCTGTTTGCTCCTCACTTAAGTAGATTGTCAGTGCCGGGAATTGTTCCCGCAGCGCCGGCAGCACGC
Source organism: Gammaproteobacteria bacterium (assembly GCA_026709915.1). Taxonomy (GTDB): domain Bacteria; phylum Pseudomonadota; class Gammaproteobacteria; order Eutrophobiales; family Eutrophobiaceae; genus JAAXHV01. Next base: position 2,147 of record JAPORZ010000243.1, on the reverse strand, counting down.
GCGGCAGCAGAAACGGGCCAATCGTCGGGATCACCCCCAGGCGTATGTCCCCCGTCATTGGCGATGCTGCGGCTTTCGCCATGTCCACGATTTCTTCGGCTGCGCGTAACAAGGTCTGTGCCCGCTCGGTAACCTGCATCCCCACCCGGGTCATGCGCACGTTGCGGTTCGAGCGCTCGGCAACCGTTGTTTCCAGCGCCGCCTCAAGATCACGAATCCCGGCGCTGAGTGTCGATTGTGTGACAAAACAACGCGCCGCGGCGCGACCAAAGTGGCGCGTCTCAGCCAGCGCCACCAGATACTGCAATTGCTTCATCGTAGGTAAGCGTTTCATGGGACATTTATAAGGCCACCTCTAAAACACGAGGTGGCCGTGCAGCATAAGGCAACCTCTAATTTTTAGAGGTTCCCATAAGGATGTGCTGGCATTTTTAGAGGTTACCATAAGTTTAATAATCGAATATTACGCTTATTGTATCATAAAATAATCGTTATACACGAAGAAAACAAGGCCTTACTATTGCTAACATTACTTTAACCAGACAGCCAGTGCGGCTGCTCACTAAACAGGAGATTATTATGAACGAAGACAAGTGCCCGGTAGCACACGCAGGCGGTGACAAGGCCCGGCGCGGTGGTACGACAAACCGTGAGTGGTGGCCGCAGCAGTTGCGGCTGGAGATATTGCACCAGCATTCCGCCTTGTCCAATCCGTTGGACCAGGACTTCAATTACGCCAGAGAGTTCAACTCCCTTGACCTTGACGCGGTAAAACAGGACATTATTGAGCTGATGACCACGTCACAGGAGTGGTGGCCGGCCGACTACGGCCATTATGGGCCGCTGTTCATCCGCATGGCCTGGCACAGCGCCGGCACCTATCGCATCGGAGACGGGCGCGGCGGCGCACGCAGCGGCACGCAGCGCTTTGCGCCGTTGAACAGTTGGCCTGATAATGGCAACCTCGACAAGGCGCGCATGTTGCTGTGGCCGGTTAAAAAGAAGTACGGCCAGAAAATCTCCTGGGCCGACCTGATGATTCTGGCCGGCAACTGTGCATTGGAATCAATGGGATGCAAGACATTTGGCTTCGCCGGCGGGCGGGCGGACGTGTGGGAGCCGGAAGCTGACATCAACTGGGGTGTTGAGAACGAATGGCTGGGAGACGCCCGCTACACTGGCGACCGGGAGCTGGACACACCGCTCGGCGCCGTGCAGATGGGTCTTATCTACGTCAATCCGGAGGGGCCCAACGGCGCCCCGGATCCGGTTGCTTCGGGACGCGACATACGCGAAACCTTTGCCCGCATGGCGATGAACGACGAGGAGACGGTAGCGCTCGTCGCCGGTGGTCATACCTTCGGCAAGGCGCACGGCGCCGGCGACCCGGCGCACGTGGGCCCGGAACCGGAAGGCGCCCCCATTGAGCAGCAGGGCCAAGGCTGGCGCAGCAGTTTTGGCAGCGGCAAGGGCAGCGATACCATCACCAGTGGCATCGAAGGCGCCTGGACACCGACCCCGGTAACCTGGGACAACAGCTATTTCGACACGCTGTTTGGCTACGAGTGGGAACAGGTGAAGAGCCCTGCCGGCGCCTGGCAATGGGCGCCCCGGGATGGCGCTGGTGCAGACCAGGTGCCGGATGCCCACGATCCGTCCAAACGGCACGCGCCGATGATGACCACGGCGGACATGGCGCTACGGATGGACCCCATCTATGAACCCATCGCGCGGCGCTTCCATGCCAATCCGGATGAATTTGCAGATGCCTTCGCCCGTGCCTGGTTCAAACTGACGCACCGTGACATGGGGCCGCTGGCGCGCTATCTGGGCACAGAAGTCCCCGGCGAAGAGTTGCTCTGGCAGGACCCGCTGCCGGCTGTCACACATAACCTGATCGGCGACGCCGACATCGCCACCCTCAAGGCCGACATCCTGGCCTCGGGCCTGTCCGTAGCGCAACTGGTTGCGACTGCCTGGGCGTCGGCATCGACGTTCCGCGGCTCCGACTTGCGCGGTGGGGCAAACGGCGCGCGCATCCGTCTGGCGCCGCAGAAGGATTGGGAAGTCAACGATTCTAAGCAACTGGCAGCTGTGCTTGACGTCCTCGAGGGTATTCAGCAGGCGTTCAACGAGACGCAGACCAA
>JAPORZ010000008.1 GCA_026709915.1 Gammaproteobacteria bacterium | reverse complement strand
TCATTTTCAAGCACTTACGTGCTTAAAAATGGCAGCATATCCTTATGCTGCACGGGCACCTCTAATTTTTAGAGGTGCCCTTGCCCCTATGACCACTATTGCCGAGCTTGAAAAACGGATAGGCAGCTACCTCTCCTGTCAGGAGGTTGAAAAGGTGCGGCGCGCTTATGAGTTCAGCGCCTGTGCACACCAGGGGCAACTGCGCAAAAGCGGCGAACCCTATATTAACCACCCGCTGGAAGTCGCCGGCATCCTCGGCGACATGCACATGGACCACCAGACCCTGTCCGCCGCCATCCTGCATGACGTCATCGAAGACACCGCGACCGACAAGAAGGAAATAGTTCGACGCTTCGGTAAAGGCGTTGCGGAACTGGTGGACGGCGTCAGCAAACTGGATCAGGTTGAATTTGCTTCGCGCGCAGAGGCCCAGGCGCACAGCTTCCGCAAGATGCTGATGGCCATGAGCAACGATATTCGCGTGATCCTGGTGAAACTGGCCGACCGTCTGCATAACATGCGCACCCTGGGTGCGCTGGCGCCGGCCAAACGCCGCCGCATTGCCCGGGAAACCCTGGAAATCTACGCCCCCATCGCCCAACGCCTGGGTATCAACAGCATCCGTCTGGAACTCGAGGAACTGGGCTTTGCCGCGCTCTATCCCATGCGCTACCGCATCTTGAACGAGCAGATCATCAAGGCCAGGGGACATCGCAAGGAAATCATCGACAAGATCCGCAACTCCATCAAGCGCCGCCTGCGACAGGAAAAAATCCCGGCCAAGGTCACCGGCAGGGAAAAACACCTGTACGGCATTTATCGGAAAATGCTGGAAAAAGACCTGTCTTTCAGCGAAGTGTATGACGTGTACGCGTTTCGCATCATCGTGGACGAAGTGGATACCTGCTACCGCGTAGTCGGCACCATGCACAACCTGTACCGGCCCGTGCCCGGCAAATTCAAGGACTATGTAGCCATACCCAAATCAAACGGCTACCAGTCTCTGCATACCGTCCTGTTCGGCCCTTACGGCGTGCCCCTGGAGGTACAGATCAGGACCGCAGCCATGGACGATGTGGCCGAGGCCGGCATCGCCGCCCACTGGCTGTATAAGTCAGGTTCAGCGTCAGATCGCACCGGCGCGCACAAACGCGCGCGCGAGTGGTTGCAGCACATCATGGAAATGCAAACGACCGCCGGCAACCCGCAGGACTTCCTGGACCATGTCAAGATCGATTTGTTCCCGGAATCCATCTATGCCTTCACGCCCAAGGGGGACATCTTCGAACTGCAAAAAGGAGCCACTGCGGTGGACTTCGCCTACGCCATTCACACCGATGTCGGCAACAGTTGTGTGGGCGTGCGGATTGACCGGCGTCTGGCGCCGCTCAGCACCCACCTGGTCACCGGCCAGACCATTGAAGTTATTACTGCGCCCGGAGCCAAGCCGGACCCGGCATGGCTGAGTTTCGCCGTGACTGCGAAAGCCCGGGCAAACATCAGGCACTACCTGAAGAACCTCCGCAAAAGCGAGGCGAGCGCACTTGGCAAGCGTTTGCTGGTGCGGGAGCTCAAGACCTACGGCGCCGGTTATGACGAGATTCTGCCGGCGCGCTGGAACAAACTGCTGCAAGAGTTCAACCTGGACAGCCGCGCCGAGTTGCTCCAGGAAATAGGGCTGGGCAACCGCATCGCAGCCCTGGTTGCAACACAACTGACAGAGAAACCGATGCCGGCGCGCCGGCGCGCCGGAAAAAACAACACGCCGCTGAGTATCAAGGGAACCGAGGGTATGGTGGTCAACTTTCCCAAGTGCTGCCGCCCTATTCCCGGTGACCCGATCCTGGGGTTTGTCACCACCGGGCGCGGCATTGTGGTGCACCACCAGACCTGCCCCAACGTCACCGACTTCAGGAACCACCCGGACAAGTGGCTGGATGTGGCCTGGGAGGATCAGACCGAAGGCAGCTTTCCGACCAATATCCGGGTGGAGGTGACCAATCAGCGCGGCGTGCTGGCCAAGATAGCCACGGAAATTGCCGCGCGCGACGCCAACATCATCAGCGTGGAAATGCACGACAAGGATGATCGCTACACCACCCTGAAGTTCATTGTAGAAGTGACCAACCGGGTGCACCTGGCCAATATCATCCGCCGTATCAGGAACATCCGCCATGTTTCCCGGATCAGCCGGCGCTGAGCCCTGACCCGTGGCTGAGCCCGTCACCCTGAAAACCCCTGTCGGAGCCTTGCGGGGCGTTGGTCCCCGGGTAGAGGAGCGCTTGCAGAACCTGGGGATTCGCCAAGTGCGCGACCTGCTGTTCCACCTGCCCAAGCGCTATATCGACCGCACCCGACTGGTTCCCATCGGCAGCTTGCGACCGGGTGACAGCGCCCTGTGCCAAGGTACGGTGGAACTGGTACAAGCCTCAACCGGGCGGCGCCGTACCCTGCTCTGCCGCATCAGCGACGGCACCGGTGCGCTGACCCTGAGGTTTTTCCATTTTACCCGGGCGCAACAGCTGGGGCTGCAACAGGGTATGACCCTGCGCTGCTGGAGCCAGCAGCTCAGGCGCGTCAATCACACTCTGGAGATGATCCACCCCGAATACTGGCGAGTTGAAACAGGCGCCGAGACTGCTCTGGAACAGACCCTCACGCCGGTGTACCCGCTGACCCAGGGATTATCGCAGTTCAAGCTGCGCGACCTCACCGGACAAGCGCTGACAACCCTGGGCGCGGATGCAACCGGCCTGAGTGAATTGCTGCCGGCGCGACTCCTGCAACAATACTCCCTGCTCAAGCTGGAACAGGCCTTGCGCTATGTGCATCGGCCGCCGGCGCAGGCGGACCTGGCCAGCCTGGAACAGGGCGCACACCCGGCGCAGCAACGTCTGGCCTTCGAGGAACTGCTGGCGCAGCACCTGAGTCTGCGCCAGCTCAGGAAAACCGCGCAGGCGCAAGCCTCGTTTGCAATCGACAGCAACGCTCAGGGCCGCCTCAGTGCATTCCTGGAGCAATTGCCGTTTACCCTGACCCGCGCCCAGCAACGGGTGCTGGCAGAGCTGCGCGCGGACATGCTCAAGCCGGCGCCGATGCTGCGCCTGCTGCAAGGCGACGTAGGTTCCGGCAAGACCGTGGTCGCCGCCTGTGCGGCCTTGCTGGTGATTAACTCCGGCTACCAGGTTGCGCTGATGGCGCCCACAGAACTACTGGCCGACCAGCATTACCACAATATCAAACAATGGTTCTCCCCCATCGACATACCGGTGACGCTGCTAACCGGAAAGCAGCCGCGTCGCACGCGGGAAGCCGCGCTGGCGCAACTGGATTCAGCGCAACCCATGGTGGCGGTCGGCACCCACGCATTGTTCCAGGAACAGGTCGCCTTCGGCAATATCGGCCTGGTCATCATCGACGAGCAACACCGTTTTGGCGTTGATCAGCGGCTTGCCCTGCTGGAAAAAGGCGCTAACGAAAACCGCCAGGCGCACCAGCTGATCATGACCGCAACGCCCATCCCGAGAACCCTGGCCATGACCCTGTTTGCCGACCTGGACATTTCAACTATAGACCAGCTGCCCCCGGGCCGCCAACCGGTCAAGACCACGGTCATTTCCAACGCCCGCCGGGAAGCGGTGATCAAGCGCATCCACGAGGTCTGCAAACAAGGGCGACAAGCCTACTGGGTATGCACCCTGATAGAAAATTCCGAAGTCTTGCAGTTACAGGCGGCTGAAGATGTCCGGGAATATCTGGCCGAACAACTCACCGGCCTGACGGTCGGCCTCATCCACGGCAGGATGAAACCTGCTGAAAAGGAGGCAGTAATGGCTGATTTCAAGGCCGGCGCGACCGACCTGTTAGTGGCAACCACGGTAATCGAGGTAGGGGTGGATGTCACCAACGCCAGCCTGATGATCATCGAGAATGCCGAGCGCCTGGGGTTGTCGCAACTGCACCAGTTACGCGGCCGGGTGGGCCGGGGCACGCAGGCCAGCGCTTGTGTCCTGCTCTACCAGACGCCCCTGTCTGACAATGCCCGGGTACGCTTGAACCGAATGCGCGAGACCAATGACGGGTTCGCCATCGCCCAGAGCGACCTGGAGCTGCGCGGCCCCGGCGAAATACTGGGCACAAAACAAACCGGCGTGCCGGAATTGCATATCGCCGATTTCGTGCGGGACGCCCACCTGGTGCCGCGCGTACAGCAGGCTGCGGATGTTATCCTGTCACAATGCCCGGAAGTGGTGAACCCACTGGTAGCAAGATGGTTGAACACAAAAATCGACTTCGGCAAGGTTTGAGGCGGGCGCCGGGACGGAGACGGCGGCCGTCCGGCCGCTGCCGCGCCTTGCAGGCGCTGAGTTGACGGGTGCGCAGGTGCGGGAAAAACTCATCCTTTACGCGCAACTGATCCGGCTGGGCAAACCCATTGGCTGGCTGTTGCTGTTATGGCCTACGCTGTGGGCGCTGTGGCTCGCCCACGCCGGGCTGCCCACCCTGCACCTGCTGGTGGTGTTTGCGCTGGGGGTATTTCTCACCCGCTCGGCCGGGGTAGTCGTGAACGACCTGGCAGACCGGGAGTTTGACCGGCATGTCGAACGCACCAAACAGCGCCCGCTCACTACCGGCCGGGTTTCCGTAGCGGAGGCTTACGGTATTATCGCCGCGCTCACCCTGTGTGCCTTCGGGCTGGTGCTCACCACCAACCTGCTCACGGTACTGCTGTCGGTGTGCGCGGTCGGCCTCGCGCTTATCTACCCCTTGATGAAACGTTACACCTACCTGCCGCAGCTGTTCCTCGGCTTTGCCTTCAGTTGGGGTATCCCCATGGCCTTTGCCGCCACCACCGGCAGCGTGCCGCCCCTGGCCTGGTTAATTTTTGCCGCGAACATACTCTGGGTACTGATCTACGACACCCAATACGCCATGGTGGACCGGAAGGATGACCTGAAAATCGGCCTGAAATCCACCGCCATCCTGCTGGACGACGCCGACCGCGTTATCATCGGCGTGGTACAAACCCTGTTCATCGCCGCCCTGTACAGCATCGGCCACCAATCCGGCCTGAGCCTGCCCTACCACCTCGCTCTGTCAGGCGCTGCTGCGCTCTTCCTGTACCAGCAATACCTGATCCGTGCGCGCAACCCGGCGGACTGCTTCAAGGCATTTCGCAACAACAACTGGGTGGGACTGGTGATTTTTGTCGGGATCGCGCTGAGTTTGGGGGAATAGTTACAGGAACGTCTAAGGGCACCTGTCATACCAACCAGTAAGGCCAGTAGAGAATCCTGGCGCTGTCATCCCAGTACGGCAACCCGCCATAAGCAACAACGCCGAATGCAACGTCGTGGTCGCGGATAAACCGGACCAGTAACGAGGTATCAATCCGGCTGAGCTCACTACCGGCTTTCGCCTCCAGCGGGAGCAGGCGTTGCCCGATACTTATCACAAAATCAATCTCACCGGCGCCGTACTTGACCTTGTTATTCACGTCGATGCTAAACGGTTTGTAGTAGTTGACCTGCGTCTTGAGCGGCTTTAACTGCAAAATCTGCCGTAGCCTGTTATGCAGATAACCCTCCACGCGCAAACCTGTTTCTGCCTCATCTTCCAGTAGCTCCTCACCAGTCAGATAGGTAACAATGCCGGGGTCGATATAGGAAAAATTGCTGAGATAGGAACGGCGTTGTTCACCGCTCAGCAAGGGTTTCTTTTTCAGCAGGTAGCCCTGATCGATAAGCGCATCAATGACTTTATTGATCTGGTCCCGCCTTCTCAAGCCGGTTCTCTGGAAAACACCCTGGTAGGTAAACTCTCTGGAGTGCAATCTGGCCAGTTCCTGCTTAATCGTATCCGCGGCTGCATCGTTGTTGACAGACATCAGCTCAAAGCCACGTTCAACAATTTTGCGTATTTCAAGCAATTTCTCATCATTATCCTGCGCAAGGTGCACCAGCGGGAAGCCCCCGTAACTGAGGTAACGGGCAATAATCCGTTTGATATTTTCATCAATATCCAGAGGCAGTTGAATGTCCTGCCCGGTGCGCCAGGAGAACAATATCTCGCGAAACTGCCGAACCCATTCGGGTTTTACTATTTTTGCATGAGCAAGGATCTCGCCAAGAGAAAACGGCGCCAGCTGCCAGAGCTCAGCCCGGCGTTGCAATCTCTTCCTGGCCTCGGTTTGCAGAAAGGCAGGATTGGAACCGGAGATAATGAAAGATGCGGGAGTGTGGTCAAAAGCATACTTCACCGCGTCAAAGATAAGCCCCGACTTTTGCACTTCATCAATAAAAATAAGCGCCGGACGGGTGGTTTGCGCACTGACCTGCTCATGCAGATAACGCGTATTCGATGCCACCGCCTGACGAAATTGCACATCATCCCCGGTATAGGAAAATACCCGAAAGTCATGATCGAGTTGTGTCAGGACATACCTGATAAGCGTTGTCTTGCCACAACCAACGGCGCCGGCCAATATCAACCCGGAGGCAGCCCCCGGCCTGAAAAACTGCACCAAATTCTCTTGTAATTCACGTGCTATGTACATGACGGGAGATTCTACAATAAAATTTGTAAAATCTCAAGAGATTTTTCGATATTTTTTGTAAAATCTCTAATGTAGTATCAAGGCAGGAAGACTGGAGAGCAGAAAATATGTTTGAGTTCTCTAAAGTTACAGTTTAGAAAACTCAAATGTTATACATACCCAGGCCACCGATTCCAGTCCGGTTTGCCACCTGCTACGGGTCACCCCCCCCCCCCCGGAGGAGTTGGCTCATGGGAAAAGAGACGCTCAAAATCGATCAGGGCAATGATGGCGTTTATTCAGGGTGAGATGAGATATGATAGACCCTATTACAAGGCTGATTTAGGAGATAATTATGATGCATATCCTGGCTGATTGTTCTGCAACTATTTCAGAGTTAAAGAAAAACCCAACTGCTCTGTTGAAAGTATCCGACGGCGCCCCCATTGCGATCCTGGATCACAACAAACCTGCGGCATACCTGGTCCCTGCACAGACTTACGAGTGGCTCATGGAAAAATTAGACGATATTGAACTTGCCTCAGTAGTTGAACTACGTCGCTCTCAAAAAGCTGACGCTGTTGAAGTGAATCTGGATGACTTATAGGCTCAAGTTTATTCCGGTGGCGTTAAGTTGTCCTTGCACCACTTATTCCCAAGTGCAAGAATTTATGACAAAAAGGTAGTTTCACTTGGCAAGTTGTCCTTGCACCACTTATTCCCAAGTGCAAGAATTGTCTCAATCGGCGGGCCGCCCCCCGGCAAGTTGTCCTTGCACCACTTATTCCCAAGTGCAAGAATTCCTGACTTGGCTGGTGGTTACCCGCAGCAGTTGTCCTTGCACCACTTATTCCCAAGTGCAAGAATACCAGATTCCATCGCCCGTCAGACAGGCCGGTTGTCCTTGCACCACTTATTCCCAAGTGCAAGAATGGACGTGCCGAACAGGAAATCGCCAGTCGTGTTGTCCTTGCACCACTTATTCCCAAGTGCAAGAATCGGACAGAGCGAACTTGTTGTTTTGGAGGTAGATTTTTCCCGTCTCTGGCGGGAAAAATCTATCAGAATAGGCGTAGTTGAGGAAGTTTCCCATTGTTTTTTATTTGCGCTTTAGCGTAAAACCGGCGCATATTCATGAATTGCTTGTCGGTAATCGTAAGAACGTCGACTTTTCCTCCAGGGGGTAACTCTCGCTGGATTTTGTTTCCGACCGATTCTGCCTTCTCTCCGGAAGTACAGTATTTGAGATAAACCGAAAATTGTGACATTTCAAACCCGAGGTCCAGCAGGTGGTTACGGAAAGCTGAGGCCTGCTTCCTTTCTTTTTTCGTACCCACAGGCAAATCGAACATAACAAATAGCCACATTACGCGGTAGGGACTGAACTGTATACGCCGCATTATAACACTGGCATATCAATAGGATAAGGTACGCTTGGACACAAAAATGTATCCGCTTCTCCAAGGCAGTAGGCTGCAAAAGATCTGCTCATTCTGCTTGCGGCCAACGAGAATGGTGAAGCATCTTCACCAACGGGAATCACAAGAGTTGTAATGGCTGCCAATTGTTTTTTCGTTATGGGTGACAGTTCGCTAAATTGTTCCACCCCACTATGCCACAACATGTAATCGGCGATGGGCCGAAATGGTTCCATCAGGTCATCAACCAGATTGAGCGGATTTTGTGGGTTTTTGTGGTGGAGGCTGAAACTTGGATGCAATCCTGCGCTACTGATACCACGAGCAACGCAAGCGCGTACTATCGCATAAATGTAATTCAGCGCTGCATTGATGCCGGGAGCATTCTGATTACGACGGAAATCCTTACCAAGCAACCGCGGCCAATAGACCCGTGAAGCTTGTGCCTCACAATTATCCGGATCGCCCGACCTTGTTTTGTCGGCTAAACGTAGCAAATGCTGGTTATTTTCACCTGCCCGGGTCAGCACTTCAGCCTGATTTTTTATTTTGGCTTTGACAATATGTTTCCAAGCGCGTTTGCGACGCGGTTCAGACAACTTGATTTGAGCCTGCATTACATGAAACTGCCGACCATATCCCTCAAGTGGTAATGTGATACTGCTGGGTATGTAATTCTTGCCGCAAATGACGAGCGGTATATTTTGGCGACAGAGGTGGTCTATCAATACGCTTGAAATCAAACATCCCGGGACAGAAACTATTACCGCAGCAATATCATCCAGTGATACCTGCCCTATCGGTTCCCGCTCGTGTCTTACTTCCAAAAAACCACGTGACTTGTTAAGCACATAGCCGGGCTGGGTAATTTCAACAACCTGTGCTCTCATCAAGGCCCATTAACAGTGATCAGGTATTCAACGCTTCTCATAATTTATTCGTCCCGTCGGGCTGATATGTACCTTTCGGGCATTTAGAGGCTTGAGAGCGTTAGCTCCCTTCAACAAGTAATTAAAAGGATCACTATTGTCACGGTTTCTGGCGTCGACATTAGCCTCGTGCAATGGAGCAAATGCCAGTTGTCCATTCTGACTCATCTTCTGTAAACGCATAATCTGCCTTCCATTACCCTGCGCAACTTCAACGCAGTCGTCCTTTTGCAAACGCATTACCAACCGCGCTGCCGGATGAGGTTTACGACTTTCTCCCGGCATGAAGCCTGACTGGTTCGCCTCAAACCGGGAAATTACAACACCTTCCCACCTGCTGGCTTTTTTATGGGTGTCCGGGTATTGATAAATCTCCATACCCCAATTACTGTCCCCCTTGTAGGCTTTATAGACATTGCCTGACCGATCTTCAATGGGAATAACTTTCAACTTTTCCGTACGACGGAGGCTGCGAATCCCTTTCTTTTTGGCAACGTTAAGTATAGCCTTACTTTCATCTTCACCGAACTTTACAGCCTTATCAAAGGCTTGCAGAAACTCTTCTCTCAAATGCGGATCACGGATACCTTGGCCTTTATCTTCGAGGTCTTTCCTTTTCTTGAACTTATCGATCGGCCAGCGCACGACAACTTCACAGAGACCGTTTTTATCCGGGCCGGAAACTATCCCGTAGGCTGTATCGTTGTGCAGCTGCCCATCAGTCATACCAGACGCAAGTTTCTTTCGTCGCGGCTTATGCGATACCACAATATTTTGAGTGACATCAGCAACCTCATCACGAAAGCTGCCCCAGGGTTCAATCGGAGACTTGCCGTTATTCTTTTTCTCAAACAGGCGCTCAAGCTCCAACTCTTCTGCCCGACCGGCCGCCGTTGCGACCTTTTGTAGCATGGAACGCGTTGTCATACCTACCACAACAGCGTCAATGGCATGGTGGCGATGGTCATCGCGGGTTTTGCTTTTCGGCTTATCTCCGTGGGCGTCATGCTTCCGGTAAACGCCATTCAACCCCCAATGACCACGCAACAGGGCAGTCAGTCGTCCCGTTATGACATCAATTTTGTTGAACGGACAGATACTCTCAAGATACTCTCTGGTTAAGCGTCCGATGTAGCGCGTATCATTCAGGTGACGCGCTGAAAAGTCAGCACAATCCCGATACCAGATTTCCAGTGCGTCTTCCTGAAAACGCCATTGTTTCTGTTTGGGTAAAGTTTGGGCACGCGCGGCAATACTCTCCCAACTATAACCGTCGGGGCTGTGTCCAAATGCATCAAACGGCGTCTTTTTACCCTTATCGCGATTGGACTGCCTTGTACAAAGCACCTTATTGGCCCTGCTGTCGTCCAAGGAAAGGCTGAACGGTATCAAATGTTCAATTTCAGCCTTGCCACTGAATAAATCGGCGATACCGATTATATTTCCTGAGAAAGGACAACGACGACCAGCGGGGTCAGCATTTAACTCTTCCCACAAAAGCAGCCGCAACCGATTGTCACGGTCTGGCGCCTGTCCATTTTCGCGAAGGATTCCATCTAACCGTTCATTCTCTTCCTGGTTCTTTTTTTGATCGTTCTCGATTTCGCGACGCTGCTCCTGCCCGGCCGGTAAATCTCTCCCCAGTTCGACGGCGATGGAGTAAGGATGACCATAACGATCAATCAACTCGTTCACTACTTGTCTGATCTGGTTAAGTGCGATGTGCACCGTCGGGTTGGTAACTCCTCCGAAAAACTTCAAATCATCATTTTTATCCTCATGCCTCCTGTCTCCGGGAATAATGTGTCTCCCGTCCTGGAACAACTCACCGTAATAAGGCAGGGATGGCAACAGCTTGCCCTCTTGAGCACGTGTGGACGGATTGACAAAGTCATTACGTTCTTCAGCAACGGCCTCTACAGCATCAGGTTGATTCATCATCTCGTCAGACATTTTCCGACTCAGCAACTTCGCTGCTTCGAGGGAAATATTGGCAGTGCCTTCAATAAGTGGAGCATAGACAGCCTTTGTTGCTTTCTCCTCGGATAAATGAAACTCCTTCATCAGACGCTGCTTGACTTCATCATCATGCAAGTCATCATTCAAAATTACGTCAATAAACCTGTCTTGTTTCTCTACACTCCAATCGTGCCAACCGCCCCCTACACAGTCGTCATCCTGCATAATTTTTGATGTCCAATTACCATCCAGTCCCTTCCGTTTAGGTGTTTCAAGATTGAAACAGAAATCACCTTCCGCAAGTTCCAATTTCTTCAGGGTATTTTTCATTTTGCTCCAGACGAGTTGTCCGTGCTTCGTTGAAACAGTTTCCATCATTCTTAAAATTGCATCACGCGCATCCTGGTGATTGCACAACTTATATACTCGTCCGGCAACAGACCACTCCAGATTATTCAATTCCTGGAGCATACGGTAGCGTTGAAAACTCGGCATAGCGCGGAATGTGCGGAGTTCTTCCGGCAGGTAAGTGCACTGACCCCGTGTTGCAGGCTTTAACGGGCGTTGTGTGAATATAGCCTTATAGATACGGCTCCGTATCTCATCATCCATCAAGTCAGGATAATATTCAGCCTGTTTATGCCATATTTTATTGAACTCATCCTCGTACAACTCGCGTGTCGGATACACATCGTAGAGCTTGCCAGTATCACCAGCACCAGGCCTTGCGCGAGTATATCTCCCGTCCTGATAACGCTGCCATAGAAAAGTCCCGTATGACAGGGTGGCCTTATCGGACAGTTTTTTGAGGGCCTGCTGCCGATTTTCGGCCTCCTCACGGCGCGCTATTTTCTTGTCTTCTCTGGAGAGATCCTTCTCTTCATCTTTCGATAGGGCAGGTCCTATCAGTCCCATCTGCTGCAACAACAGGCGAGACGAATCAGATACGATTCCTTGAGCCGCCTCATCTCTATCCTTTCGATTGCTCTTGAAACCCCGCCGTTGATTAAGATGAAACAGGGCGCGCCCCACATGTTGCACCGGCAGTTTTTCAGCCAACGCTGTGGCGCGTAGCCGCAACGGATTTAGTGATTGTAATTCCTTCAGCTTGATTGCATCACCCGGCAGCAGTCCGGCTTTTTGCAGTTCGTCAATCAGAAAAGTCTGACGCTGTTTGAAACGATCGCGTCGCCGCCTCGCCGAACGCGCTATGCGACGGTCTGCTTTCAGCGTAGCCTTGGATTTAACATCTCGTCCATCAGAGAAGATGCGAACCCCGGCATTCACAACACTGCAGGGCAGCATATTTCCATTTTGTTCCGATAATTCCAGAACACTCCAACCAAGTGAGTTAGTCCCGACATCCAAGCCCAACCGATATGAATTCATTAGGGCAAGATCATACTTTTTGATATAAGGAGAGGGGTTTTTATTCCAAAAAGATATAGATAAGTGGGGAACTTATGGAAATTTGGGGGATC
>JAPORZ010000216.1 GCA_026709915.1 Gammaproteobacteria bacterium | reverse complement strand
ATCCCTGCCTTATTGCTCCCAATAATTGTTGACGCATATCCTGGCCACCCGCGCTTTTCTCAACCATGACAAAAATGCCTCGGCCTTTACTCTTGCGTTGCCAAAGCGCTCCGATTGCCTGTTTCTCAGCAGTGTCCGAACCCTCGGCAAGGTGCGCGCCTTTGTATTCAGCGACAAGCAGGCATTCATCTTCCATGCGGGCGATGAAATCCGGGTAGAACCTGCCTGTCGCGGTGGGCAGCCAGAATGAGGCCGGGTCTCTTGCCACGTTGCGCAGCCAGTATTTCAGTCCGGGCAGGCTGTCAATTATCTGCGCGCACCGCTCTTCCTCACTACTGTCAAAGGCCGGAACATGGCGCAGGAAGTGCTTGCTCGGCTGCCAATGTGCGCGCTGGCGCCTCTGGTTTTGGTAGATACCGTCCCGGAAGGTGAAGCCATTATCAAAGGAAACCTCCACTTTTGCGCTGGGGCCAAATAGAGTTTCCTGATAAACCTTGTTACGTTCCTGCCGTCGAATGTTGTCAACTTTAGTGCGTATCCGCCGGGCCAATATGAATTTACACCGCATCAGTGCGTTGATATGCAATTTGCGGGTATTCATCAGGAAGGAGACCAAGCCGGATAACCACCTGAGCAAATCAGACTGGCTGACATCCGATTGGCGCACTTGGCTGTCGAGCCACAGGATCAACGCCTCTTGTGTCCAGCCTGCTACGTCTATATCCATGCGTAGCTGTTCCTGTTCGTCGCGGAATTTGTAGCTTACCCGTTTGCCGTCAAGATCGATCTCAAAGCTGCGGGCGGTTTCACGGATAGCAAACTCGTCGTCCGCCAATACGGCGGCATGATCAAGCAATGACCAGTCGTGGCATTCCATGAGCGCTTCGGCATCCGCAAATTCAAGTTCGCCTTGAATCTCAGTACAGAGCCTCGGCACAGTAAATACTTCACCGCGCTTGGCCGGAGATAAATTGCGTGTGAACTCCGCTCTATAAGACCTGATTGCTTCAGCAACCCCGGTACGTTCTGCTGCCGGAACAATGTCATAAATTCTTTGTTCAAGCGCCGTGTCAATCTGGCCGCTGGCCTCAATTTCAATCTCGCCACTGGCAAGTTCATTTACGGTAATCCCGTCCGGCTTGCCCTCTCGCAACGCCGCCCGTGTTTCGGGCGCATGACTCAGCACAAATCTGAAAGGTATTTCCGGGTCAGCAGACAACTCAGGTTCCTGCCCAAGTTCTAATCCAGGCTGTACGTATTCAATATTTTCACTGGCTTCGTCTTCTTCAAAACCCATCGCAACCAGTTTATCGACCAGAGTTCGGGCCGCCTCGCCAAAGTCCGTTTCCGAAAGAAAGGCATAGGCCTGATTCAATTCCTTGGCTTTGCGCCTCTCTGCGTAAGGCATACGCAGTACCCGCCCCAGTAGTTGTTCCACATCCACAGCACTGCGCACGCGGGACACGGAACAAAAGATATAGGCAAAGGAACAGTCCCAGCCCTCCTTCAATGCTTCGATGGTGATGATGTACTCAACCGGACAATGGCGATCAAACAGATCGACACCGTCCAGTTCCCGTTGCTCGCCGGTGGCAACCACTATCTTTTCCTCCGGGACGCGTTCAACCTCAAGCAAATAGTCCTTTAATACCTTGACTGTGACGTCCTGATTTTTCGGCTGTGCCTGAAACAGGACGAGCGGCCGGATGTGGCCATCATCGTTTAACGCTGCCTTAGCCAGGGAGGAACGGGTGGCGATGGCGCCGTTCACGGCGTTCTGCCAGCTATCGTGTTCGGACAATATGATCGGCAGTTTGATCATCTGCTCGCGTTTGAGTTCCAGCGCGCTGACACTGTACAGGATGTTGGATTTGGACCTGGGCGTGGCGCTGAATTCGATAATTGCGCCAGGATTGACACGTTGCTGCATTGCACGGGTCAGGCCGGTCACTGCGTTATGTGCTTCATCCACGATCATCAGCGGTTGATGCAGGTGCATCAGGTTGGCAAAAGAGAACTTGACGGCGCCGTTTGCAAATGTTTCCAGTCCCGTTACACGTTCTGACACCGCGGCGAAATGGGGTTCCAGTTCTTCGTTGTGGGCATATACCTTGCGACCGTCCGTATTTGAGACGCGCAGCGTTTGAATTGTGCCCACGATAAGGCAGCAATTATGCCGCAGGTCGTGTGGTCGAACCTGCGCAAAATCAGCGATGTCAAACACCCGTACCCGCCCGGCAAAGGTTTCATTGAGGGCTTGGCGGTAGGGGTGGCTGGTGTTCTTCAACGTTGCAACGGTCTGGCGCCGAATGGTGTTTGACGGCACCAGCCACAGAACCAGCGGGTAGTCTTTTTCAATCCAGGCCGCGCGGGCCACAGCAACCGAGTGAGCGGCCAATAGGGTCTTACCCCCTCCGGTGGGCAACCGCAGGCAGACGTAAGGCACTTCCGGGAGCTCCTTCAGCGGCACATAGCCACCGGCATAGCGGCCCAGCCTGGACGCTTTATCCGGTTCACTGACAAGCGCTTCATAGGCCGCCTTCGGTCCTGCAATGCGCGCCTCCTCAAAGAAACGCCGCAAGATGGACAACGTATCCGTCTGGTACTGTTTCAGCTGCATGCAGACAGCCGCTCAGGTCTGCGCCTTCAGGTCATAAGGCATTTGCTTGAAGACGATATTTTCTCGTTCAAGCGTCGTGGGTGTCAGGCGCGACTGTTCACCGTAGATCGTCAACTTGCCGTCAAAGCCGGTATGCAGCCGAGCAATCTCTTGTCGAATCCGGTCCAGTGTCGCGCGTATGAGTACATTGCCTCCGGCTGGTCGTTTATCGCCCAAAATACCGTTATACAACAGGGCATAAGCATGGCCGTCATACAAGCCCAGCAACGGTGATTCGCCCGTACCGTTCCATGGGCGCTTGGTCTCGCTGAACCAGACATGGGCAGCCAGCGCCTCAAAGTCGATGTCTCGCCTGATCTGCCCCGTTTCGTCGAACACGGTGGGACCGAGGCGATAGAACCGGAACCCACCGCCACCCTGCCAATTCACCGCCTTGGAAATACCGCCCTGCTCGCCGTCAATCACTTTCTGCAAGCGCGGCCGGCAATGGGTAACGGCATGCTCGCCCATTTCAATGCCGATATAACGACGGCCCATTTTATGGGCAACGGCTGCTGTGGTGCCGGAACCGAGGAAGGAGTCGAGGACGAGATCGCCGGGGTTGGTGGCGATGTGGAGAATGCGTTGGATAAGGCGTTCTGGTTTGGGAGTATCGAAGACTTCTGATTTTCCGAATAAATCGATTATTTCCCGTTTTGCTTCCTGAGTATTGCCTACGTCCTCGTTGGGCCACCAAGTCCATGATTGCCTACCTGTTGCTTCCGACAAATAATTCTTTCGCCTAGGCACGCCTTTTCCGTCTTTACCGAACCAGAATCTACCTTCTTCAACTTGTTTTTGGAAAATGCTTTCTATATTTTTCCAACAAGAGCCTTCTGGTGGATAATATTCTATTCCTCCCGGCGTTACGATTTTATACATTTGATTTGGTCGATATCCTTGTGCGCTGAAATCTCTGGAAACCCACGGGCCGCGAGGATCATCGTCCGGATTTTTATATTCGTTTCTTTGTCGTTCGCTCAGTGGGAGCAAATTGGCCTTATCTCGGAATAGAGAAGTATTTTTAGAACACACCAAGAGATTTTCGTGACCATCACCAAGCACCGACCGAAAATCAGGCGATGTTCTTTTTTGCCAGACAACGTTTGACACGAAATTCTTTCTTCCGACGATTTCATCCATAACCACCTTCAGGTAATGCGCTTCGTTGTCGTCAATCGATACCCATATTGAACCATCCTCCGCCAGCAATTCGCGTAACAATTCCAAACGCGGCCACATCAAAGCCAACCATTGTGTATGCTCCAGGTTGTCATCGTAATGCTCAAAAGCCGAGCGGGTATTGTACGGCGGGTCAATGTAAATACACTTAACCTGCCCGGCATAGAACGGCAACAATGCCTTCAACGCTTCCAGGTTGTCACCCTGGATTAGCATATTTCCAGTACTTGCCTCACCCGCCGATAACTCAGACGCTTCTCTCAACAATCGGTAAGGCACGCTTGCCGCAGCGCGAATATCCTTATCTCGCGTCAGCCAGTGCAATGTTGGCATCAGCTATCACCCTCCTGCGACACCTCCGACATGGCTTTTTCGTCATTGGCTATCCATTGTTCGGCTTCTTCTTCGGTGTAGGGTTCGGTGATAGCACCACTATCCGCTGGCAATTCATGACTAACAGGCTGATCAATATGCGGCTCCAACAGTTCTCGTAATGTTTTTGCTCCTGAATCAGATAAGCCTTTGACTATCTTAATGCCTACGGTTTCATCGAGAAAATCCATGATGACGCGACGCCCGTCTTCGAGCTTGAACTCCAGCTTTGCTATGAGGGGTGTACCGGAAGTCTCGGAGGGTCTTCTTGCCCTTCCAAGCCTGGTGAATCTGCTCAGCGGTGGTTCTACCGCCCAAAAAATCAATGTCATGGCTGAAAAAAGGCAAGTACGTATTCAGCGATGGGTCTCTTTAGGTATTACTATTTTACTCCATGTGACTATCTACGTCCATACTCTCGTGAAGAACACGGATAACATTTATGCCATCTTCCAACACCTGATAAGCGATCAGATGATGCACATGATGGTGAATCCGTACCGGAGGACTTAATTCTGTTCGTTCCCGGCAGATCAGAGGTTGTTCGGCCAACAGCCGCATTGCTTCCTCCAGGTCATCCAGGTATTTGTCAGCCTGATATTCTCCCCATTCATTCAAGGTGTACAGCCAGATTTCAATCAAATCCTGTTCAGACAGGGCCTGCTTAACTATCCGGGGCATCAGGGGTTTTCGAGCTCCGCCAACTGTCTGGCCTTCTGTTTAATGGCTTTCATATCAAGCTCTCCCGCATGACCGCTCTTAATGCCTTGAGTAATAGCAGATTGAAGTGCAGCAAGCTTGTTCTTATCCTGCTGGTCCTTTCGAATAAGATCACGCACGTAGTCGCTGGAACTGGCATAATTCCCTGCGTCTATTTGTGCCTTAACCCAGTCTTTCATAGGTTCCGGCACTGAGATATTCATTGTGGTCATGGCATCCTCCCGGTGTCGTTGTTGACGCAAATATAGCAATATATGACAATTATTGTCAACTCTCTGCCGGCTATGCGCCAAGCTGATGTCGATCAGTTGAAAGCAGGTTTCATCCGCGCAGGCACGGTCCAGGGCGGCGTGCAGTTCGCGCTTTGTTTTGACTGCCTGCGGCCTCCCAATCGGGATATGCAGCGCCCTGATCATGAGGGTATGGCGCCTATTGCAAAAATTCATTTTATTGGTGGCTCAGAAAGCGATTATTTGCTCCAAGTGTGACTGAGCTTACTGAACAGGGAGTGGCACAAACGGAATTAGCTCGCAATGTCCGGGGTTCAGAGACGAAAACGAAAAATGTTGATTTTCTGTTTCCCTCATCCCGTCCAAAATGTTATAACATTATATCAACTATTCAGATCCCAACTTACGTAGAGGTTATGCATTCATGGGCATTAACGAACTTGATGTATTACGCTGGTTGCACATCCTGGCTATGGTCTATTGGCTTGGCGGTGAATGGGGGGTTTTCCAGGCCTCTTACAATGTTATCAATCGCGACCTGCCCATGGCTGAACGGCGCCGGCACATGGAGACTGCTTACCGCATCGATATTCTCGCCCGCACCGGCATCATCCTGTTGTTGCCACTGGGCCTGCACATGGGGTCTTTGTTGTATATGCACGACTATGGCGGCAGCTGGCTGGTGATTATGTGGCTGCTGTTCGCCGCCTGGCTGTCCCTGACCTGGATGGCGTTCGTCAAGCGTGAAACCGATGCCGGTATCCGCTTGACAAAGATTGATGAAGCCATTCGCTTTGTCGTCATTCCTTTACTTCTGATTGCCAGCATCAGTTCCTTGCTGGGTCACGGGCCGTTCCTCGCCGGAGCGGGCAATAACTGGTTTGCAACCAAGCTGCTGATCTATGCCTTATTGCTGGTGATCGGCCTGAAACTGCGTTTTGTCATGCGTGAATGGACGGTCCTGTTCCGACGCCTCGCTACGGAGGGTGATTCGCCACAGATAGAAGCTGTGCTGGACAAATCCATCCGTCAGGCGCGCATGCTGGCCTATGTTTACTGGGTTGGAATTGCCTCAGTGGCATTTCTGGGCGCCACCAAGGCGCTGTGAGGCATGGAAAAGCAGGGTGCCCTGTGGGGGACCTGTAGTTGGGTTGGTTGTATTGGGAACCTCTAAAAATGCCCTCCGTGGCATTTTTAGAGGTGGCCTATTGCTGCCTATGCCGCCTTGGCGGCGGGAAACACCCCGGCACGGGTGAGCATGGCAGGCATGGGGGCGTCCAAGGGGCCTTCCAGCCACTTTGCGGTGTCGATGATTTTATTGATGTCGATGCCGGTCTCAAAACCCATGCGGTGGATCATGTACAGCAGGTCTTCGGTCGCCACGTTGCCGGTTGCGGCCGGGGCGAACGGGCAGCCGCCGACGCCGCCGCAGCTCGCATCGAAGGACCTGACTCCCTCCTGCATGGCCGCGTAGGTGTTTGCCACCGCAGTATTGCGGGTGTTGTGGAAATGGCAGCCCAGCGCCAGCTCGGGCTCAAGGCTGCTGATGCGGCTTATCATGGCGGCAACATCTGAGGGACCGGCGGCGCCGATGGTGTCTGCCAGGGAAATTTCGTGATACCCCATTGCCGCAAGACGCTGCACCAGATTGACCACCCTCTCCATCGGCATTTCGCCCTCGAAAGGACAACCGAAGGCGGCGCTGATGGTCACTGCCTTGCCGATGCCGGCAGCTTCAACCTCCCTGGTTATCTGCGCGACCAGTGCCATGGTCTGTTCCGTGGTGGCGCCTTGGTTGCGCGTGCTGAAGGTGTCCGAGGCCACCACCGCACATTTTACTTCATCGACCTTGCAGGCCAGAGCCCGTTCGAACCCGCGCAGGTTCAGCGCCAGCCCGATGTACGACACGTCCGCGCGCTGCGGCAGGCCGCGCACCAGCTCTTCTGCGTCCGCCATCTGCGGGACCCGCTTGGGATTAACAAAACTGGCTACCTCCATGCGCCGGATACCGGCATCTATGAGCCGGCCTATCAATTCCAGTTTGTGCTCGACGCTCAATACCACCGGCTGGCTTTGCAGGCCGTCGCGGGGACTGACGTCAACGATTTCGACAAATTTCGACATGCTGATCTCTTGTGAGGTTCGTCAATCGTTTATAATATACCATCGACCATGAGGCCGCCATTCATTTCCTGCTCAAGATGGTAACTGGCAACTATGACCCCGATGGGGTATTCCCTGATTTTACAGGGCCCTGACCGGCACAAGATGAAGATCTGCGTGATTATGCTCGCCAAGAGGTTCGGCGGGGCGGAACGTTTTTTTGTCGATTTGACTAATGGTCTGGCGCGCCGCGGTCACGAGGTTCTCGCCATTTCCAACATCCGCTCGAATGCAGCAAAGCGCCTTGAGGCGCGGCACAACCTCAAGCGTGAGGCGGTGCGGGCGCTGGGGCCCTGGGACCTGCTGGCGGCCCGGAAAATTCTCAGGTTGGTCAAGGAATTTGCCCCGGACATCATGCAGACATCGCTGGGGCGCGCCGCGCACCTGGCCGGTGCGGCGGCGCAGCAACTCGACATCCCGCTGGTCGCCCACACGCATGATTTTGTGGACCTGAAATATTTCCGGCAGACCCGCGTGTTCACGCCCACCACCCGGGCGCAACGGGATTACCTCGCACAGCAGGGCATTGCTGCCGAACGCATACGATTGATTCCCAATTTCTCCAGTTTCCCCGCGGTCGGCGGGGTTCATTGCCGACCGACGGTGACGAAAATTGTCGCACACGGCAGGTTTGTGCAGAAAAAAGGTTTCGACCTGTTGTTGCGCAGCTTCAGCCGGGTGGCGGGCGCCGATATGCGCTTGTATATTGCCGGGGACGGTACGGAACGGCGCCGGCTGACGCAGCTTGCGGCGCGCCTGAATCTGGGTGAGAGGGTCTGTTTTGTGGGGTGGCAGGATGATATACGCAGTTTTCTGCTGCAGGGCGACCTGTTCGTGCTACCTTCCAGGTATGAGCCGTTCGGTATTGCCGTACTGGAGGCGATGGCCTGCGGCGTCCCCATCATCGCCACTCGCTGCCACGGCCCGGTGGAAATTCTGGCCGAGGACAGTGCCTGGCTTTGTGACGCGGAGCAGGAGTCGTTGACTGCGGCGTTGCAGGCGGCTATTGACGACCCCGAAGGGCGCGCACGCCGCGCGCAGGCAGCGTGGATGGCGTTTCGGGAGCGTTATGCCGAGGCGCAGGTGGTGCCGAGGTTCGAGGGGTTGTATGAGAGTTTGCCGCCAGCACGCAGGCCGTGAGCAGCCACAAAAAACCGCTCCAGTAGGAGCCGTAGAACGCCAGGTGCGCGTTCAGCGGGAAAGTTGCGGCCAGCAAGGCGGCAGTCCAGGCGCCGCTGGTGGTGGCGCGCCTGCCGCGCCACCAATAGCGCAGTATGGTGAGATAAAACAGGATGAACCCGAGCAGCCCTATCACCCCGGTTTCGACCGCGATTTCCAGAAAAACCAGGTGCGGATGGGTCTGGCCGTCCTGCCCCTGACGCATGAAGTAGTTGTCTGCATCGGCATAGCTGCTGTACGCATAGCGGAACCCCCTGGGGCCGACCCCGCTCAGCCAGTTGTCCTGAAACATGTTCACCGCCGTGTCCCAGATCGGCGTGCGCCTGGAGGTCGCCCGTTCGGCCTCGTATTCGCTGCTGACAATGCCGGTCAATAACACCATGCGACGGTTGATGTCCGGGCTCTTGAAATACAGGCTACCGACCAGCGCCACGGCGCCGCACAAGGCGCCCGCGATGATATATCTGGCCTTGGCAGACAGGGTCATAAACACCAGCGGCAGGTAGGCGGACAAACCAATGATAAGCATGAGCCAAGCGCTGCGCCTGCCGCTCAGTAGCACTACCACGGCGAATGGTATTAGCAGCAGCCAGGGATAGGGGCTGTCCCGGTTCAGGTTCCTGACGGTTTCCAGGGCTACGGGAACCAGCGCCGCAACAATGATTCCTAAGCGCAGTTTCGGGTAAAACATCCCGCTCAACATACCGTCCTGGTAGGGGTAGCCAAGCAGATTGGTCCCGGTCGCGTACTGGATCAGTCCGTCCACGCACCAGAAAATCACGATGAGCAGCAGCGCCAGAGACAAGCGGGCGAGGTGGCCGGGGCGCCGCAGTTCTTGCAGGATGAAGACCCCGCAAAACAGGTACAGCGGGTAGAGCAAGGCGATCTTGCCCGAACGTTCCAGGTTCACGGCACTGACCAGGGAAACAAGTTGCGGCACCCACAGGCACAGGAACAGGCACAGCAATACCTTCAGCGCCTGGTCCCGGTAGAGCAGGTGTGGCGCCCGACCCAGCCGGTAAATGCCCAGCGCCGCCATGATGCCCAGCGGGATGAGGAACAGCGTTTCGGCTGACAGCAGCAGCAACGCAGCGGCGACCAGCATCCAGGCATGGTTGTCTTTAACCCGCATATCTCACCAAGTCGCTTGTTGTCTTATGAAACATTTTTGCTATCACCAAGTTATGATAATACTTCTGCTCTTCCGATATAACACACTACGCTTGATGCGCCCTCGCTGGTCTTTTTTGCGCCTGCGGGCACATGCTCACTCAACCAGAGAACCACTATGCTTTCGTTCGCAGGCACCCGCAGGCGCACAAATCCGCCCGGAGCGGATTTGGACATCCACAGGATGCCCACAGGGGGCGCCCCAGGGAAGGGGCGCATCAAAAAATCCGGCGCGATCTTCGCATCACTTGGTGAGATATGCGGGTTAATGCACCGGACAAAAACACGGTAATTGAATGCGGACATGGCCATCAACACCGCCTCGCCCTGAACTCAGCCGCAAAATCTGTCAGGCAGCCGTTCTCTACGGCCGCGCGCAGCCCGCACATCAGCTCGTGATAGTAATGCAGGTTATGCCAGGTATTAAGCCGGGCGCCGAGGATCTCGTTGGTCTTGTCCAGGTGGTGCAGGTAGGCGCGGCTGTAATGTTTGCAGGTATAGCACGTGCAGTCTTCATCCAGTGGTCGCTCGCTGTGGCGATGTTTGGCATTACGGATGCGGATATCGCCGGTTGCGGTGAACAGGTGTCCGTTGCGTGCGTTACGCGTCGGCATTACGCAATCGAACATGTCGATGCCGCGTTGCACCCCCGCCACCAGATCTTCCGGCGTACCGACGCCCATCAGGTAACGGGGCTTATGCGCCGGCATGTACTGTGTGGTATGTTGCAGCATCTCCAGCATCATGGCAATCGGCTCTC
Source organism: Gammaproteobacteria bacterium (assembly GCA_026709915.1). Taxonomy (GTDB): domain Bacteria; phylum Pseudomonadota; class Gammaproteobacteria; order Eutrophobiales; family Eutrophobiaceae; genus JAAXHV01. Next base: position 1,889 of record JAPORZ010000216.1, on the reverse strand, counting down.
CTACTGATAACCCACCGACCGCGTAGCCGTCAAATTCCATCGCAACCAGGGCCGCGGCCGATTGTTCCCGAAGCTCCTTGTACATGCCACCCTGGATGATACCGAACAAGGCGGAGGGATGCTCGCCATGAGTGTGCTTGCAGCGTTCGGCCCAGGCCAGGGACAGTTCCATGGACGCGCGCGCCTGTTCAAGAGTGGCCGGGTACGGGGTGCAGTCGTCGAAAATCATGATGATGTCGGAAGCCAGGCTGTGCTGCACCCGGATTGATTCTTCCGGGCCTAAGAAGACCTTGCTGCCGTCCACCGGCGAACGAAAATGCACCCCTTGTGGCGTAATTTTGCGCGCGTCGGCCAGGCTGAACACCTGAAAGCCGCCGGAATCGGTCAAAATCGGTTTCTCCCAGTGCATGAAACCGTGCAAGCCGCCGTGTCGCTCGATGATGTCCGTGCCGGGGCGCAGCATCAGGTGGAACGTGTTGCCGAGGATAATCTGGCTGCCCAGCGTCTCCAATTCCTCCGGCGTCATGCCCTTGACCGTACCATAAGTGCCGACCGGCATGAACACCGGGGTTTCGATCACGCCACGCGCGCAGGTAATGCGGCCGCGCCGGGCTGCGCCGTCCTGTGCCAGTAGTTCAAATTCCATCAATACGTAGCATCACAGGTTGTGCGCGGGAATCACGAGGACGGGCGGGATTGAGAAACGCGCCGGGAGATAAACATGGCGTCACCATAACTGAAAAACCGGTAGCCTGCCGCCACCGCGTGGCGGTAGGCGCGCAGGATATGCTCGCGACCGGCAAACGCGCACACCAGCAGCAACAGTGTAGAACCGGGCAGGTGAAAGTTGGTAATCATGGCATCCACGATACGGAATTCATAGCCGGGGTAGATAAAAATATCCGTTTCCCCCTGAAACGGTTGCAGCCGACCCGCCACCGTGGCCGCTTCCAAACAGCGAACCGAGGTGGTGCCTACGGCGATGATCCGACGGCCAGCCTGTTGCGCCGCGCGGACCTGTTCACACACCTCTTTACTGACCTCAAACCACTCGCTGTGCATGCGGTGGTTTTCAATAACATCCTCCCGGATGGGCTGAAAGGTCCCGGCCCCAACGTGCAGGGTAACATAAGCGCATTGTACTCCCTTGCTGTGCAGTTTCCCGATGAGCGCGCGGGTAAAATGCAGGCCCGCAGTCGGCGCCGCCACTGCGCCGGGCCGGCGCGCGTACACGGTCTGATAGCGCTGTGCATCAAGCGTTCCAGCGCTGCGGCGGATGTAAGGCGGCAAGGGTGTGTACCCCTGTTGTTCCAGCGCCTCGGTCAGGGCCTTGCCGTCCGCCCGTTCCAGTTCAAACAGGTCATCCCGACGGCCGCAGACCCGCAGTTCAATGCCACCGTCCAAGAGCAGCCGGCCATCCTGTTTGGGGGTCTTGCTGGCCTGCACCTGGGCCAGGCATTTGTGCCCATCGAGCAGGCGCTCTAACATGATCTCAACCCGCCCGCCAGTTGCCTTGCGTCCAAACAGCCGGGCCGGGAGCACCCGGGTGTCATTGAATACCAACAGGTCGCCTGCGTCCACCAGCGAGAGGACCTCGCGGAACTGCCGATCGGCATACTCGCCGGTTGCACCGTCGAGCGCCAGCAACCGGGAGGCATCCCGTACCGACGCCGGATACTGAGCGATCAATTCCTCCGGCAGGTCAAAGTGGAAATCCTGGCGCAACATGGCCGCAGAGTCTAACAAGAAACCAGTGCGCAGGTGTGCTTTCTGCTATACTTCCCCGGCTTTTCATCACCTGCCGGGGTGGCGGAACTGGTAGACGCGCCGGACTCAAAATCCGGTTCTGGCAACAGAGTGAGAGTTCGAGTCTCTCTCCCGGCACCATT
>JAPORZ010000018.1 GCA_026709915.1 Gammaproteobacteria bacterium | reverse complement strand
TTGAGTACGGTTCGGTAAAACTGTCAAAGCCGCGACGGAAAAAGCATCCCATGTCCTTGACCATGTTGTTTGAGGACAATTACCGGCAGGACTTTGAAAAGATATTGCGACAGGGCCAGACTGAGGCAGCGTGATGATTCACCTCTCCCGATTGGTGGTCAGGGTTTCGTTAAGGGAGTAACCCATCCAGAGAGGGGATGATCGGCTTGCCTGCCTTCCACTCGTAAGTCAGAACCTTGATACGGAGTTTTTTGAGGGCATGCTCAGTTTCTTTGGTTGGCTTTTGTGGAATGACCAGTACTTTAGCTACCTCGGGTTGTTGTGCGAAGCCATTGAGCATGAGTTGACCAACCGCCTGGTAGATACTGGTGGTCGTAACATCCGTCTTTACCTCGAACAGAGTGGTCATCTGATCATTTCCGTCAGTCACAAATAAATCTCGCTGTTGGTCGTTAAATGGTTCATGACCTGCCGCTTTTATTGCTGTGCTTAATACGTCCACAACAAGGCCGTGATCAGCACTGGCTTCGATGATTCCTGTAAGGGAGTAACTGATTTTCTTTCCTGAAAACTCGGGGGTGAATTTACCAGGAAAGGGAGAAGTGGCGGGAGAACTACCCTTAATGCGTTTGACTTCATGGATCAGACGTTTTATGCGATTAAGCAGGTTGGTATTATCGATTTGACCGAGAAGCACTACTGGTACAAATTTCCCGGAGCCATTATCCACAGTCAGATAATCTCCCCGGTATTGATCCCAAAAAGTAGTTTTACCAGAACGAATCTTCCCTGTGTGGCAGAGATAAATGCTATCGTTGGCGTCTCTGACAAACATGCCGCCCTGATGTGAGCCGATTCCTTCGTGTGGTGGATTGATTTCCAGATTTATATTAAGGCTCTTATTGTCTCGCGGATTTTGCAGACCGTAACCACACCAGAAATGACCTGTCCGACCAGCGGAGCGGGGGTTTGGGTGCAGCAGTGTCCATATTTCTCCGTCGAGGTGCCATGTAACTTCATCTTTTCGCCCAAAAACATAGCGTGTAAATTTTTTGCTACGAGTGTTGGCAAATGTAGAGCATAGAAGTTCAAAAGCCTCTCTGGACTTCTTTTGATCAGTAATCGCTACAAGCATATTCTGAAAATAACACAGTATTTGCGGACAACTGGTCTGTCCTGAAACAAGGCTTTTCAGGATAGACTACTTATGAGGACATGACCACATGTTTGTCTGCTACCAACGAGAGATGGCCTCAACGCTGAACCGCGTTTGCTGAATGAGCACAATGTGTAAAATCTCTCCCTGATAATTTTCGGATGCGCGAATGCTATCTGTATAAGCACTCGACACGCAGAATCAGGCAGCCTCTGTTTCCACAATGCCCGGCAGTTTATTCAAAATAAGCCTTTTCAGTTCAACCTTGGCGCTGGCATTGTCAATATCTATTCCGACCAATCTACCATCCGCACCATAGTCAAGCACGACCCCTTCGGAAATTTCTTTACTCTCCGAACTAGGAACCTTGGATAATCCGATATAAAGCGAATCAGTTTCCGGATAATAGTTGAGCTTCATGGCTTAAATCCTCTGTCTGGGAAGGCATTATGTATCGTTAGTTTATCCTCAAGGGTAACCACCCTCAAGTATCGACCGTCAAGCTCAGGCACCGCCGCCCAAAACCGGTATCGGTTATGCTCCTGAGACTCCACCCGGCAAGCATTGTCCAATACGTAGGCGCACCATTCCTTCTTCAAGTAAGGACGCCTTCTCAGAACTTCATTTTCAAAATAATTCGTGAATTGGTATTTGCTGATGTATTCTTCGGTCGTATAAATCATCGGTGCAGCACTAACCAGAATCCCTTTGACCTTCCTTATTCGTTTTGATCATCACGCTACCAAGCTGTTTAAACCAGGAAATCATCCATATCAGGTGGGGTAGTCACATTCGCCAGCAATATAGTACCCCCGCCTACATCACCAAGGTCAAGGTTAATACCGTTTGAGGCAGAAAAAAGACTCACGTCTTCGATACCCTCCAAATTGAATGCCCTCAGGTCAATACGATCATTGCCGCGCCCGAAGTCGGTGATAATATCTTCCTCATTTTCTCCCGGCTCGAACACGAATAAATCCGCGCCTTGTCCTCCAATCATTTTATCATTACCCGGCCCGCCGATGAGGGTGTCATCACCTTGACCACCATATATTTTGTCATTCCCTGCGCCACCAAGCATCAAATCGTCGCCGCCGCCGGGGCCGCCGTACAAAGTATCATTACCTGGGCCACCGCTTAAAACGTTTTCTCTACGGTCTCCCGCCAGAATGTCGGCATACCCGGATCCGGTTAAATTCTCAATATCGGGTAATAATTCGATCCACAGGCTACCGTCTGCTGCGCCGTATTGAATGGCAACAGATCTGGCAAAGTTGTCCCCCTGAGCATGGCCGCCTAACGCACTATGACTGTGTAAACGCACGATAACGCCCGTGTTTGAGGCTGAATAATCGGCAGTATCCAAGCCATCACCACCAATCAGTTGGTCAGACCCGGCCAAACCAGCCAGCACATCATCGTCATAACTGCCACTGAGGACATTGGCCCTTACATCACCGGTCAGGTTATCGGCATACTCTGAACCTGTCAGGTTTTCGATATCGGGCAGGGAAACAGTATGTGTCACTCCATGCTCGTCTTTCCAGGATACGTCTGTCATCCTGGCAAACGTATCACCCTCGGCATGGCCCCCAGCCAGTGCAGATGCGGACAGGTTCACCGTAACGCCGGCATTGGAATCGGCAAACTTTGCAGTATCCAGTCCGCTGCCGCCCACCAGTCGGTCCGCGCCATGGCCCCCCTCCAGGATGTCGTTTCCACCGGAACCCCATACCAGATCATCGCCACTTCCACCATCAATGTAGTTAGCCCGCCAATCGCCAGCCAAGGTATCACTGTGTTGTGAGCCGATCAGATTCTCAATTGAAATTAAGGTGTCCCCTTCTGCCTCACCGCCTTGAGCGAGGTTGCTGCCCAAACGCACATCCACTCGCGCATTTGAACCATGGTAGTTCGCGGCATCCATACCAGGACCGCCATCAAGAACATCAGCGCCAGGGCCGCCCTCAAGCATGTCATCTCCGGCTCCGCCAAGCAGGCGATCATCGCCTCCAAGGTTATCGATAAGCACGTCATTCCCCTGCTTACCTAGCAGAACATCGTCTCCAGCCCAACTCTGTATCAGATTGTCAGCTATATTTCCGGTGACATGATTATCCCCCTTCCCGGTTGCAAAGCTCTCGATAAAGGTGTTATCCGCTATGACCAGATTTCCCTTTACACCGTATACGTCAGAAATACCGCCCGGCTCCAGATTAATTATCTGGTCTGTGGTGTCTGTGCTTAGATCTAGCCAATCGTAGCCCCCAGGATCATGGATCGTCAGAGTTACCGGGCGCCCACCTGTCACGGCTTCTTCCAGTTGCGCGAAGGACCAATGAGTGTCCCAAGAATGGTGAGTATTGCCAGCATTATGGTGGATGGGTATGTCGTAGAGCTTCTGAACTGCAATAATATCCGCGCGCATCGGCGTAATGGGGTAGGCATGATCAGCATCCAGGTGAGGGTTATATTCCCAAGTGTATGGATTATCAGATTGGGAGAAATATGACATTACCGTCATCTGAAAGGAATCGTTGAGAAACCAGGCAGCTTCACTGAAGGTAGTATCACCGTCATAATCCCCCGGATGACCCAGGCCAAGCGCATGACCAATCTCGTGAAGGTACAGATAAAAGCTATGGGTGCCAATCGTATCACCTAATCTGTTCACCCATTCCTCTGGGACATAAATATCTACTGATGAAAGCAATGGTCGTTCAAGAAACCAGTAATACACATGGGCCCGGGACCCATCGTCGTGAAAAACAAGATTGGCAGTCTCCGACTGCGATTCGACAAACTCGATTCCGGAAACAGTACTCCAGACCTCCAACGCCTGGCGAGCGAGTTGTTGGCCCGCATGGGTTACACCGGTGACGTCAAAACTCAGGGTTAGTGTGCCATCAGGGTCAAGCGGGAACGTGTACGGATGATCACTATTTATCAGAGTTTCGGCAATCTCATATGCCGTGGCAAAAACAGGGGAGGCAGCATCAACCGGATCAGGAACAACAGCTGGTTCTGGTGCAACCGGGTCGGATGGCGCGGCGGTATCTTGCACAAGTAATTCATAACTACCCGGCAAGTCACCAGATATTCCTAAAAAATATGTATCAGTGCTTGGCACTTTGAAGGTAAATCTTGTGTGCTCCTCAGTAGCATAACTGACTTCGAGAATCTGAAATACGGTATCGGAGATTTTTACCGTAATATCTAATTTGATACCAATGTTGGTATCGCCCGAGCCACTCAGCCTGGAATCATAAGCACGCAAGAGAGTTCCTGACGAGTACCATGTGCCGGCAAAATCGTCCGAACTTCTCAATCTGAATTCATAAGTATGCCCTTCAACCAGAGGTATTCGAATCCAATCATAATTCTCCCGAAACCAGCCACTGACGCCTTCCTCCTCTCTCAGGCGCCCAATGAAAGTATCTCCCGGCGAGATGTTGTAGGGTGTAGTGTGCGGATTGCTCGGCGCATCACCGGCGTCTTCATGCAGAATTGCCATGTCTTATTCCTAATTCAGTTTGTTGTAGTTCTTAAGGCGCGAAACTTAGCTCCTGGTTACCAGTTATAATTTTCAACTCGGGAAAATTCAATACATCTAGTACATCCATCTTGCACAGCCATGCTAACGCAATAAGAAAAAAGCCGCCACAAAAAATACTTGACTAAAACAGTCGGATATGTAAGCATACGTTTCCTTTAACCTGCAGGGCTGCTGCTATGCGTTTGACAACCAAAGGCCGATATGCCGTGACGGCGATGCTGGATCTGGCCCTGCATGAGGGCTTCGGGCCGGTCAGTTTGGCGGATATTTCCCGGCGTCAGGGCATTTCGCTGTCTTATCTGGAGCAGTTGTTCCTGCGTTTGCGCAAGCATGGTTTGATTGCCAGCGCCAGGGGGCCGGGGGGGGGTTATCGGTTGCAACAGGCCGGTGCGGATATTTCTGTGGCAGAGGTGATTCGGGCTGTGGATGAACAGGTGGATGCCACCCGTTGCGGCGGCCATCGCAACTGTCAGGCCGAGCAGCGTTGCCTGACCCACGACCTGTGGGAGGACCTGAGCGAGCATATTGCCGGCTTTTTGAACGGTATCAGCCTGTCCGATCTGGTGCAGCGGCAGTCGGTGAAACAGGTATCGGCGCGGCAGGACCACGTAATGCTTCGCAGGTGAGAAAAAAGATGACCAACAGTGAAATTGCATTAACCGAGCGCGCCGCGCAGCACGTGAAGAACTACCTGGCAAAAACTGCCGAGGGAGTCGGGCTGCGGGTCGCAGTGAAGCCCACCGGCTGCTCCGGTTACCAGTATGTAATCGAGGCCGCCCAGGCTGTGAACGAACACGACCGGGCGTTTGAGACCAGGGGCGTTACCGTCGTCGTCGATGAGCAGAGCCTGCGCTATCTGGCCGGTACGGAACTGGATTTTGTCAAGGAGGGTCTGAACGAAGGTTTCAGGTTCCGCAACCCCAACGTCAACGACACCTGCGGCTGCGGCGAGAGCTTCAGCGTTGATGATAAAGGCGCATCTAAAAATTAGAGGCGTCTTTGAAAATCAGGTTTCCTGTAACTAAACACAACCCGAGCAGACTATGACAGACGAGACAACCAACGTCGAAGAACTGGTACACAAGGAATATGAACATGGTTTCGTGACGGATATCGATACCGATACCGTCGCGCCCGGCCTTAATGAAGAGGTCATTGCGCTGATATCCGCCAAGAAAGAAGAACCCGAATGGTTGCTGGAATGGCGCTTAGAGGCGTTCCGGCAGTGGACGCGCATGACCGAACCGGCCTGGGCGCATGTGCATTACCCGCCCATTGATTACCAGGCCATTTCCTATTACTCGGCCCCAAAAGCCAAGACCGACGGCCCTAAAAGCTTAGACGAGGTGGACCCGAAACTGCTGGAAACCTACGAGAAGCTGGGCATTCCGCTGCACGAGCAGAAAATGCTGGCGGGCGTGGCGGTGGATGCCGTATTCGATAGCGTGTCCGTGGCCACTACGTTCAAGGAAAAGCTGGCGGACGCCGGCGTGGTCTTCTGTTCTTTCTCCGAGGCGGTACAAAACCACCCGGAACTGGTGCGTCAATACCTGGGCAGCGTGGTGCCGGCGGCGGATAACTACTATGCGGCGCTCAACTCTGCGGTGTTCACCGACGGTTCGTTCTGTTTCATCCCCAAGAACACCCGTTGCCCGATGGAACTGTCCACCTATTTCCGCATCAACGCGGCCAACACCGGGCAGTTTGAAAGAACCCTGATCGTCGCCGAGGAAGGCAGCCATGTGAGCTACCTGGAAGGCTGCACCGCGCCCATGCGCGACGAAAACCAGTTACATGCCGCGGTGGTGGAACTGGTCGCCCTGGACCGCGCCGAGATCAAGTACTCGACCGTGCAGAACTGGTACCCCGGCGATGAAAATGGTGTCGGCGGCATCTATAACTTCGTCACCAAGCGCGGCGATTGTCGTGGCAGTGGCTCGAAAATTTCCTGGACGCAGATAGAAACCGGCTCCGCGATTACCTGGAAGTACCCCAGCTGCATCCTGCGCGGGGACGATTCCCGTGGCGAGTTTTATTCTGTCGCGGTCACCAACAATTACCAGCAGGCCGATACCGGCACCAAGATGATTCACCTGGGCCGGAACACCCGCAGCACCATCATCTCTAAGGGCATTTCCGCCGGCAAGGCGCAGAATGCCTACCGTGGCTTAGTCAAGATCAGCCAGGATGCAGACAATGCCCGCAACTACACCCAGTGCGATTCCTTGCTCATGGGCGATACCTGCGGCGCCCATACCTTTCCCTATATCGAGACCGGCAATGCCAGCGCCATCGTCGAGCATGAGGCAACCACGTCCAAAATCAGCGAGGACCAGTTATTTTACTGCCTGCAGCGCGGGATAGGTGAGGAAGACGCAGTGAACATGATCGTCAACGGTTTCTGCAAGGACGTGTTCAAGGAACTGCCCATGGAGTTTGCGGTAGAGGCGCAGAAATTGCTGAATATCACCTTAGAAGGAGCGGTGGGATAATGCTGACAATTAAAGACTTGCAAGTCGGGGTCGAGAGCCGACAGATCCTCAAAGGGCTGAACCTTGCGGTAAAGCCCGGTGAGGTACATGCCATCATGGGGCCCAACGGCTCGGGTAAAAGCACTCTGGCCGGGGTGCTGGCCGGGCGCGGCGGTTATCAGGTGACTGCCGGCTCCGTTGCCTACGAGGGGCGCGACCTGTTTGAGCTGACCCCGGAAGAACGCGCACGGGAAGGCATTTTTCTGGCCTTCCAGTACCCGGTGGAAATTCCCGGCGTGAACAACATTTACCTGCTCAAGGCCGCGTTGAACGCGATCCGGGCGCACCGGGGCGAAGGCGCGCTGGACGCGGTGGAGTTCCTGCAGGTGGTCCGGCAAAAAATGCAACTGGTGAAGATGGATGAGAGCCTGCTCAACCGCTCCGTGAACGAAGGCTTCTCCGGCGGTGAGAAAAAACGCAACGAGATTTTCCAGATGGCGGTGCTCGAACCGCGCCTGGCTATCTTAGATGAAACCGATTCGGGCCTGGATATCGACGCCTTGAAAATTGTTGCCGAGGGCGTTAATACCTTGCGTAACGAGGCGCGCGCCATTGTGCTGGTCACGCACTACCAGCGCTTGCTGGACTACATCGTGCCCGATTACGTGCATGTGCTCTACGACGGCAGGATCATCAAGTCCGGCCCGCGTGAACTGGCCCTGGAACTCGAAGAAAAAGGCTACGACTGGGTAAGACAGGAGGCCAAAGCCGCATGAGCGAGGCAGCCGTCAGCTATTATCTTGAGGAATACGAGCGCTTCCGGGCCTCCCGGCCGGTGGCGCCGGCGTCGCCCCAGCGCGCGCAGGCTCTGGAATTCCTGCAAACCCACGGCTTCCCCACCCGCAGGATGGAGCAGTGGAAATACACCGACATCACCCCCATTACCAGAAGAAAATTCACTATCGGCGATGCTGTCGCCACTCAGGCCGATGCCGCCCTGATTGACAAGTTGCGCTTCACCCGGCTCGATTGCCACGAACTGGTATTCATCAACGGCCACTTCTGCGCGCAACTCTCAAATCTCGGGGAACTGGCGCCCGGCGCGACCGTGCGCGCGCTGCAAACGCAAGCACAGGACAACGCCACTGTAGCGGCGCGTTATTTTGGCGACGAAGACCTCGGGCAGGCGTTTACCGCCTTGAATGCCGTGTTTCTGGACGACGGCGCGCTGCTGCACCTGCCGACAGGAACGGCGCTGTCGCGACCGCTGCATATCATCTATTTCAGTACCGATAATACCGATACTCCACACATATCACACCCGCACAACAAGGTTGTGCTGGGCCGGCACGCCAGCGCCAGCGTCATTGAGACCTACGCCGGGGTCCCGGACGCGCGCTATTTTACCAACACCCACACCAGCATCCTGGCGCAGGCCGGCGCCCGTCTGGACTATTACAAGATTCAGCACGAAAGCCAGCGCGCCTACCATATCGGTAATACCCGCATCAGGCAGGACGCCGACAGCCGGGTTGACTGCCACGCCTTAACTCTGGGCGCCAAGCTGGCGCGCTGGGACATCGATGTGGATCTGAACGAACCCGGCGCCGAGGTCATGCTCAACGGCTTGTACCTGGGCAATAACAGCCAGCACCTCGATAACCATACCGTGGTGCGGCACAAACAACCGCACACCACCAGCCGCGAACACTACCGGGGCATCATGGACGGGCGCGCCCGGGCCGTGTTCAACGGCAAGGTCATCGTGCATGAACAGGCGCAGAAGACCGAAGCGCACCAGTCCAATGCCAACCTGCTGCTGTCCGACGCGGCGGAGGTGGATACCAAGCCGGAGCTGGAGATCTACGCAGACGACGTGAAGTGCAGTCACGGCGCCACAGTGGGGCAACTGGATGAGAACATGCTGTTCTACCTGCGCTCCCGGGCCGTGAACGAAGACACTGCGCGCAGCCTGCTGACCTATGCGTTTGCCGATGAGATCGTGCGCGACATCCGCTTACCGGAACTACGCGCGCGGCTAGAACAAGGCATTGTCGGCGAGTTGCCCGATACCGACGTCATCAAGGAGTTCATGCAATGACGGCCGCGGCGCCGCACGGCGCAGCCTTCCCCGTCGAGCGCTACCGGGCGGACTTCCCGGTGCTGGCGCGGCGCGTGCACGACCAGCCGTTGGTCTATCTTGACAACGCCGCCACTGCGCAAAAACCGCGCCAGGTCATGGAGACGCTGGATGACTACTACCGGGATTACAACTCCAACATCCACCGCGGCGTGCATACCTTGAGCGAACAGGCGACGGCAGCCTACGAGGCAGCCCGCAAGAAGATACAGACCTTCATCAATGCCGCGTCCCACCAGGAAATTATCTTTGTGCGCGGCACGACCGAAGCAATCAACCTGGTTGCGCAAAGCTACGGCAGGAACCGGCTGGGCGCCGGCGATGAGATCATCGTCTCCGAGATGGAGCACCATTCCAATATCGTCCCCTGGCAATTGCTATGCGAGCAGACCGGCGCCACGCTGCAAGTCATCCCCATCAATGACGCCGGCGAACTTGACATGGACGCATATAAAAACCTGCTGGGGGATAACACCCGCATTGTCGCCATCGGCCACATCTCCAATGCCCTGGGCAGCGTCAACCCGGTGACGGAGATCACAGCCTTAGCCCACGCCGTGGGCGCGGTGGTGCTGCTCGACGGCGCCCAGGCTGCGCCTCATACCAGCCTGGATGTGGCCGCGCTGGATTGTGATTTCTATGCCTTCTCCGGCCACAAGCTGTTCGGGCCCACGGGCATCGGCGTGCTGTACGGGAAACAGGCATTGCTCGAAGCCATGCCGCCCTACCACGGTGGCGGCGACATGATCAAGATGGTCACGTTCAAAAAAACCCTGTACAACGACCTGCCCTACAAATTTGAAGCGGGCACGCCGTATATCGCTGGCGTCATCGGTCTGGGCGCGGCGGTGGACTACGTCAGCGCCATTGGCATGGACCAAATCCAGGCGTATGAAGACGAACTGCTGCGCTACGCCACCACCGCCGCAGTCGGTGTTCCGGGGCTGACACTGATCGGTACGGCCGCGCACAAAGCCGGCATCCTGTCGTTCGTGCTGGACGGCATCCATCCCCACGACCTCGGCACCATCCTCGACCATGACGGCATCGCCATCCGCGCCGGGCACCACTGCGCCATGCCGGTGATGGAACGCTACCGCGTCCCCGCCACCGCCCGCGCCTCGTTTGCCTTTTACAATACCCGGGAAGAAGTGGACAAACTCATTGCCGGTATCGACAAGGCCAAAGACATTTTCAACTAGCCAGCATGTTTGATGTAAAAGATTTATACCAGGAAGTGATCGTCGATCACAATCGCAACCCCAGGAATTTCGGCAAGCTGGACCCGGCTGACAAGACCTTGGAAGGCTTCAACCCGCTGTGCGGCGACCGCCTGACGCTATATCTGAACATGGACGGGGAGGAGCGCATCTCCGAGGTCGGTTTCGACGGCCACGGCTGCGCCATCTCCATTGCCTCGGCCTCACTGATGACAGAGAACGTCAAGGGCAAATCGGTGCCAGAAGCCGAGGCCATCTTCAACACTTTTCACACACTGCTGACCGACAGTTCCGCGGCGCTGGATCTGGAGCGGGTGGGAAAACTGGCGGTGCTGGCAGGGGTGCGCGACTACCCCAGCCGGGTGAAATGCGCGACCTTGTGCTGGCACACCTTGAAAGCCCTGCTGGAAGGCGGCGGCGAACCCGTATCCACGGAATAAGGCCCACGCAGCAGCCATGTACACCAACGACCCGGTCACCGTCGCGCGCGAGTGCGATGCCATACTTATTCCCACGGGCACACCCATTACCTTGCCGGAAGGCAGTCTGGTGTTTATTACCCAGGCGCTGGGGGGCAACTACACGGTAAATGTGAACGGCAATCTGGCTCAGGTAGGGCCTAAGGATGCCGACGCTCTGGGTTTCGACCCTGCCGATTACCTCAACCTGGACTTAGAACCCAACGCCGACGGCTCCGTGAATGAAGCACACCTGTGGGAGCAGATGCGCACCTGCTACGACCCGGAGATCCCGATTAACATCGTGGAACTCGGCTTGGTGTATGACTGCCGCATCACCCGCACAGACGACGGCGCAAACCAGGTTGACGTGCTGATGACTCTGACCGCGCCGGCCTGCGGCATGGGCGATTTCCTGGCCGCCGATGTGCAGAGCAAGGTCGCCATGGCCCCCAATGTTGACAGTGTCAACGTGGAACTGACCTTCGACCCACCCTGGAGCCCGGACCTGATGAGCGACGCGGCGCGTCTGGAAACCGGCTTGATGTAACTGAAAACTTTAGTACAATCCCCCACATCCGGACAGTTCCGGGCCATTTACAGGGCGCCTCTAAAAATGCCACGGAGGGCATTTTTAGATGGTTACCTACAAACTCAACAACAAACAACAGCAGCAAACAGATGTCTATCGAACAAACCTTGTCTATTATTAAACCCGATGCGGTAGCCGGGAACCTTATTGGCGCCATATACCAGCGTTTTGAAGACGCCGGACTGAAAATCGTTGCGGCCAAAATGCTGCATCTCGACGCCGCGCGCGCCGCGGAATTTTACGCAGTGCACCAGGAGCGGCCGTTCTTTCAGGAACTGGTGGATTTCATGGTGTCCGGTCCCATCATGGTGCAGGTGCTGGAAGGCGAGAACGCCATTGCCAAAAACCGCGCCTTGATGGGGGCAACGTTTCCCAAAGACGCCGAACCCGGCACCATGCGTGCGGACTTCTGCGATCGCGACGGCGACCAGGGCGAGAACGCGGTGCATGGCTCGGACGGGCCGGATACTGCGCGGCATGAAATCCGGTTCTTTTTCCAGGCCGAGGAAATCTGCCCGCGCACCCGCTGAACATGGCAATGCCCCGCCATTCCCGGCGGGCTGCGCCTTGTCTTGACGTGGCGGCGTGGCTCTGAACAAGTCAAGGGCGCCTCTAAAAATTAGAGGCGCCCGTGCAGCATAAGGATATGCTGCCATTTTTAAGCACGTAAGTGCTTGAAAATGAAGGAAACGGAAAATCGCATTTTTCCGTTTCCGTCTCTAAAAATGCCACGGAGGGCATTTTTAGAGGTTAC
>JAPORZ010000077.1 GCA_026709915.1 Gammaproteobacteria bacterium | reverse complement strand
GTATTTGTAAGAGATTCAGGAAGAAGGCCAGGAGAGGCAGTTTGTACCCCTGGAGGTGCATTTGCGATTACCGGGTCGAGAACTTTGTCATCTGTGGGGTTCTTGTCATACAACAGCCTGCCGCCTGATGTGAAAATGTCAGGTTTAATGGCGCCGCGATAGCCAGGGCCCACGCGGCTGTAGGGGGCTGGCAGGTTGTCGTCATCTATCGGGTCAAAAGCTGAGACGTTACTGCTCAACTCCCCGGAGGAATCATTTTGCAGAGAGCCAACCGTAATTGAGTTCATGGATTCCGCAGGAGAAAACAAACGATGATTACGCTGGTTTTTGTCTATTCCTAATATCACTTTTTCATTGTTAGGCGATAAGAGATTATTGTTTGCAGTATCGGGGATTTGAATAGGATCGTTGTAGTTACCCGCACTGACAATAAATAAAACACTGTACTTGAATGACAACCAATCCAAAAGCCTTGCCCAGGGTGACATTTCTTGTAAGTAGATTTGGTCAATATTACCGAGCGAAAGATTGATGACCCGGACACCCGGCGCTTGGGGAGACCCACCTTCAAACATTTCCCTAACTGATAGTTCTATGATGTCTTCCTGGAAGCGCTCGCCGGGTATTTGCTCTTGCCCGTTAGCCTTCGGTTTCATTACAGGACGCACGTAAATACGGCGTGGTAGTGATTTGATCTCAGCAGGAAGCCTGCCTAAATCTCCATGACATATCAGGGATGCCATGGCAGTACCGTGTTTCTGTTGCACCGGTTCGTAGTCGCTTAAATAACTATCAGGGTCCGAGAGCACCAAACGATTATCCAACAGAACATGTCTGAAAAGAGGCGCGCCATCCAGCAATGCTATGACCGGAGGGAGGTCGCCAACGGGTTCAGGTTGCTTGCTAACCGGATATTCCAGTAACTCTCCCTGCACCTCAATGTGCTGTCCAACAGGACGGATGTATCTGATTCCTTCATCATCAAATAACGGAGGCAGGCCGATGATAGATACCTCCATCTTCCACCCAAGGTTGGCTATTTCATCCAGGCAACTCACAGGCAATTTGACTTTTAGCGCGTGAAAGGCGATATCCTCAATGCAAACTGATTGATCTGACTGACCTCCGGCATCTCCGATTTTCTGACGAATTTTTTCCATTGAGTTATTGCGTTTGTTCTCGGCCTTTCGGTAATGTAATTCGATTTCAAAATCCAGAAATGAAGTCGTTCCTTTTTTCACTTCGTAGTCGCCTTTCCATCTTTCCCAAATTCCGGTGTCTCTCAGCCTGTCTCTTGCATCCCAACGACGCAGGGTGATCAGATATGAAAATATGTCTTTGAACTTTCCGTAGCCACGAGGTAGTGGCTTTTCCGATTGATATTTATTCCAGAGCCCCAATAACCTGTCCGTTGCCTGTTTGTTACTGGACAGCAGATAGAAGCGTCCTCCTTTTACTTTTTTTCCGGCATTTTCGTCGTAGAGGTCGTGCAGATCTATATCATCTACATCCATTTCTGCCAGCCATTCCAGGCCCTCAATATTCCTGACCGCCCGCTGCAGTCCATTTATACGATCGGAAGTTTCCATAACAAGCACTCGTTCCACATCCCCCGCCTCATCAGATACAAACGTTGCTTGAACCTGGGCAAACTGTTCTTCGACACGTTGCGCCTGCCCTTCAACATTGGTTGGCCGAGGTACGCTAGAAAATCCAGGAGTGCGGGGTGTCCTATCTACCGGTTCCGCACTGGGAAAAATAAGCAGTGGCCTTTCAGGCATAATTTACCGAGACTGCCCGTGAGGTTATTGTCTGTTGCTCACGCCACTGGCGAATCCTGGTCTCGATAATTTTTTTGGTGTTATCCTGTTGTCTTTCCAGGACCGCGCGTCGATAGACGTCCCGGCAAAAGTCCTCCACCGCAGAGAAGGAGTCAAAACCGGCCTTTTCAACTATGGATTGAGCCGGCACACAAAACTTGACCGCTGTCTGTTTCTCATAATTACGGATAAATCCAACAAACTGTTCTTTGGTTGGACGCGGCATTTCCAGGCGTACCTGAAAACGACGCCACACCGCCGTGTCCAGTAGTTCGGCATGATTGCTTGCTACAACCACTACGGTATAGCTGGGCAACGAGTCGATTTGCAACAACAGGGAACTGACCACGCGTTTGATTTCTCCGGTCTCATGCACGTCACCGCGTTCTTTACCCACCACATCAAATTCATCGAAAAAAAGGACACACTTCTGCTGTCGGGCATAATCAAAAATTTTCTGTAAACGGGAAGCCGTTTCACCGAGGAAGCTCCCGATCAGTCCCTCATAGCGGACTATCAGCAAGGGAACCATTATTTCATGGGCTAACGCCTCTGCCAGCGTCGTTTTACCATTTCCGGGTGGACCAATAAACATGAGCCTGTTTCGGGGTGACAAGCCATAACTCTTCAGCAAATCGGCTCGATGTTGCTCTTCGGCAATCTCTTGAATAAGTGCACGGCTAGAGTCCTTAAGAATAACTTCCGATAGTTTGCGCTCAGGGATACGGTTGTGGAGCAGATGAGCAATGCCGTTATCCAGAACACGGCTTGGGCGAGTGGCAGCGGCGCCATTTTCACGCATGACTGTAGCAAGGCGATCAGCCAGAACGTAGTGTTTCTTATCACGTTCTTCAGCGATGATATTTTCGGTAACTTCACGAAAACCGGATTGGTCACCTCTCCTGCCGGCTTTGATCAGGTTAACCAATAAATCTGCTCTGGCCATCGTGTTACCTGTAGTACTCCTACGTGGTTCTACCCGTTGGTATCTGCGCCGCTATTGCTGAAATTTTTCACTGATTATATCAGACTTTATCAACCGCTTCGGGCGGCTGCCAGATTTTCAATCGACAGCAATCATCGCAAAATTTGCGACAACTGAATACTCCTTCGACTCACCTTCTTGGCCCCTGACTTGTTTGTGCCTGAATGCGCGCCAAGAGTTGTTGTGCAGGTTCCCAATCCAGCGCCGCGCGGCAGGCTGCTAACTCGGACTCTGTGAGTAAACGGCCTTCAAAGGCTTTTTTCAATATGGACTGGCGCAGGGCTTCGGCTTTTTGCAAGCTTCGTTCGATTTCCTGATAGAGACGGTCGCAGACTGAGAAGCGGGATTCAATTTCTTTGATTATGGCGCGTTGTTCTACCAAAGGAGGAAGCTTTATCAGAAGTTTAGAAAAAATCGAAATCCAGTATCGCTTGTGCGTATCAGCATTCTGTCTGATAGTGCGCATAAAGTAGAAAACATATTTGATATTCACCAGTTCACTGCTTGGCACAAGAATCTTCATTGCTGAAGATTTAACCTTGAATTTGAAACTCACAAACTGGGAGGCGGTAGTGAAATCATCAAATATTATTACCGGCAGATTCTCAAATATGTTTTGTGTCTCGTTGGTGTAGCCCTTGATAAAGGATTTGCCGGCCGTCAGAACTGGTGTTTTATAACTGTCATTGTAATCAGTGGATTCCACAATATATTTGGATGGCTGTACATAATCCAATAAATCACCGAGTTCGGCTCCTACCCAATCACTGCTCGCCGATGAACCCATCACGCCGCCAATGCCTCATTCATTTCCTCGATAATCCGGTTCATGTCCTTCCCGAATAACTGGTGCATTTTGCCCGCTCCGCCCTTGGCGTCAAAGGGGGTGTAGTTCAGGTGTTCGACATCCAGGTGAAAGCTGGTGGCGATGTGCGCCTTGATCATGCGTAACCAAGCCATTTGTTCCTCGTTGAATTTCTCACTCGCCCCGGAGTGTTTACCGAAAACCCAGCGTTTGAAGTTGCTGTCCACGGTTTTGTCGTAAGAGGTCAGCACGCTGTCGATGCCTGTCGCGCGGCGTACCAGTGATACCAAGGCCACCAATTCATTTTGAGGGCTGTTGCCCGTTACTTCATCAAGTTGCCGGTAGGCCTGCCAGACATTGTGGGGCGCGAGCCGGGGTCTGTTCTGCTTCAAGGTATCCAGTAATTCCTTGACCATGTTGTAGGTGAGGTCGCGGCGCCGGTAGGGTTGGTCATAAAAAATGCCAAGCGCCATGATTTTATCCTTATTTGTTTCGATATAGTCAGCAAACTCCTGCACCAGTTCCTTGGCGTTGTTCACCGCGTCTTTGTCCCATTCTGCTGCTAACAGGGTATCAGGGTTGGTGTTGTCAATGATTTGCTCGTGGATCTTTCTTACTTGTTCGATAAATTCATTGAGCCTACCGGTAAAAGGCGCGGCGGCATCCCGGGCCTGTTGTTCCTGTGTTGTCTTGTGTAATTCTTCTCTCTTATCAGGACTGTTATCGTCCCATGGAAGGGCGTCTATCAGCGGTTTGGCAACAGTTTCAATGACGTCCGGGTTGTATGCATCAAGTAAACCTTTGGTCAGACCCTTCAAGGTCTTCCCGTCGGATATGGCAGCCAACTGGCTCTTTTCCTCATCGGTAAGTTGCTTTTCCAACCGGACCAGACGGCCGGCAAGCGAAGTGAACAGGTCTTCATCCTGTGCGCCCATGGCGACTGCGCCCAAGAGGTCTTTCAACGGAACGCCTTTTTTCCGTTCCCATGAACGACTGTCGGTTTTTTTCGACTTGGTGACACCAACAGCATCAATGATTACAAAGTGGGTCTTGGCATGTCTGGCTGTTCGGGTAACCTTTTGCAGATCGTCGAAGTCAATGGTGCGAGTGCCGCGGCCCTTCATTTGTTCAAAGTAGTTGACGCTACGCACATCGCGCATGAATAGCAGCACTTCCAACGGTCTTACATCCGTGCCGGTTGCAACCATGTCTACGGTAACAGCAATACGCGGCGCCCAGGAATTGCGAAAACGGTTGAGGACAGATTTTGGGTCTTCGTCAGTCTTGTAGGTAAGCTTTTTACAAAACTCGTTACCTTCATCGAACTCTTCACGCACAATGCCGATGATGTCATCTGCATGGCTGTCCGTTTTGGCAAAGATCAGTGTTTTGGGTACTTCAAACTCGTTGTTTTCGTCATGGCGGTCCGGGAATATTCGCGGTAGGCAATTTTTATAGGCTTTGATAATATTTCGTATCTGGCTGGGGTTCACTACGTCTTTATCCAGCTGATTCGAGGTGTAGGTGTAATCTTCGTCCAAACGTTCCCAGCGCTTTTTACGTGAGAGTCTTTCCCGCTTGTCCACATATTGTTGTGCCTTGATGCTACTGCCGGCCTTGGTGATTTTTGTTTCTATGGTAAAGATGTCATAAGGCACGTTGACGCCATCGGTCACGGAATCTTCGTAGGGGTATTCACTGACCACGTTTTCATTAAAGAAACCGAAAGTACGTTTGTCAGGAGTGGCCGTGAGGCCAATTAAAAAAGCGTCGTAGTAGTCCAGTACCTGTTTCCACAAGTTGTAGATGGAACGGTGGCATTCGTCAATGATGATAAAATCGAACTGTTCAATGGGGTTTTCGGGCGAGTATGTAACCGGCAGAGGTTCTTTTTTATGCCAGTTTGACTCATTCGGGTTGCTTTCTTCAGCGCTTTCTTCCAGAGCTTCCCCTTTCAGGATGGAATACAGGCGTTGGATAGTGGAGATACATACCTGTGAGTCATCGGCGATGTAGCCGGAGTTCAGCCGTTGCACGTTATACAACTCGGCGAATTTCCGGTTGTCGTCGCTGGGCTGGAACTTCAAAAACTCCTGCTCGGCTTGCTCACCCAGGTTCCTGGTATCGACTAAAAACAGAATGCGTTTGGCGTTAGCGTGTTTCAGTAGGCGATAGGTAAAGGTGCAGGCGGTGAAGGTCTTGCCCGCCCCGGTCGCCATTTGAATGAGCGCCTTGGGACGGTTTTTTTTGAAAGACTCTTCGAGTCTGGTGATGGCTTTGAATTGCGCCGAACGTAATCCTGTTTCATTGAGCGCCGGTAGCGCCTGCAGGCACTTGCGCAAGGTCTGCTCCTGACCGGACCACTGTGCCAGCGTTTTCGGGTGATAGAAAGAAAACACCTCCCGCGCGCGGGGTCTCGGGTCCCTGTAATCGGTGAAACGGGTCAGTTCCCCGGTGCTCTCAAATACAAACGGCAGTGGTTCTTTATTCAGATTGTACTTGAGTTTTGCCTTGGCATATTCCGAGGATTGATATTCGACTGTAGTCAGGGTCGAGCCGGCCTCGGCCCGCTTCGCTTCAATCACCCCCACGGGTTTTCGATCAACGAACAAGACATAATCTGCAGGCCCGATGTCCGTTGGGTACTCGCGCACGGCCACGCCAAGGCCAGCATTCAGGTCAATCTGGCTTCTGGATTGAACCCGCCAACCAGCCTCTTCTAACTGACCGTCTATGTTATCTCGAGCAATCTGCTCAGGAGTTTGATTAACCATATATCTTCAGTGTTTTCAGCCATGCGTCAGCGCCCGGCTTCTCATTCATCCAGAAATTTCTCGGCGTCCAGCGCGGCCATACAACCGAAGCCGGCTGAGGTGACCGCCTGGCGATAAATCTGGTCGGAGACATCGCCGGCCGCAAACACGCCGGGGACGCTGGTGGCAGTGGCATTGCCACCCAGGCCGCTGTTAATCACGATATAACCGTTGTGCATGTCCAACTGGCCGGCAAAAATTCCCGTGTTGGGCGTATGGCCGATAGCAATGAATACACCCTTGAGGTCCAGATGAATTTTTTCATCGGACTTCACATTGTTGATGCACATGCCGGTCACGCCACTGTCGTCGCCCGTTACCTCTTCCAGCACATGGTCCCAGTGAATAGTGACATTGCCTGTTCTCTCTTTCTCAAACAGCCGGTCTTGCAGTATTTTCTCTGCCCGAAGTTTATCCCGGCGATGAACCAGTATGACTTCACTGGCGATGTTGGAAAGGTACAGGGCCTCTTCGACTGCCGTATTGCCGCCACCGATTACCGCGACTTTCTCCCCCCGGTAGAAAAAACCATCACAAGTGGCGCAGGCGCTGACGCCTTTGCCCATGTACGCCTGCTCCGAGGGCAGGCCCAGGTAACGGGCGGAGGCGCCGGTGGCAATAATCAGGGCATCGCAACTGTAGCTGCCTGAATCGCCCTGCAAGCTGAAGGGCTTGACGCTAAGGTCAACCTGATTGACGTGATCAAAAATAACCTCGGTCGCAAAGCGTTCAGCATGACGGCGCATCCGCTCCATCAATTCCGGCCCCTGCAGCCCTTCCACGTCACCCGGCCAGTTGTCCACATCAGTGGTAGTCGTCAACTGCCCGCCCATCTCCACGCCGGTAATCAACACCGGCCTCAGGTTGGCCCGCGCCGCATACACAGCCGCCGCATAACCGGCCGGACCGGAACCCAGGATCAATACTTTTGCATGTTTGACTTCAGACATAACGGCTTTAGAGGTTCCCTATAGGCCACCTCTAAAAATTAGAGGTGGCCGTGCAGCATAAGGATGTGCTGCCATTTTTAGTCACGTAAGTGACTGAAAATGAAGGAAACGGAAAATCGCACTTTTCCGTTTCCGTCTCTAAAAATGCCACGGAGGGCATTTTAGAGGTTACCTATAGTGGCAACCTCCAATTTTTAGATGGTGCCCTAGTGCTACCAGCTTGGTATTATACTGACACTCTTGCCCACAAATCTCAACTGACATGCCGGAAGAAAAAACCCTAAAATACACTGAACTGGAGCCCAATTCCGTCAAACAGTTCTACCTGGAAGACGATACTGCCATCGCCATCTACAACCTGGGGGGTGAATATTTTGCCACCAGCGACGTTTGCACCCATGGCCAGGCCTACCTGTCTGAGGGCGAACTCAGGGGGGATGAGATCGTCTGCCCGTTTCATGCCGGGACCTTTGATGTCAGGACGGGGGAACCCGTTGACCCGCCCTGCGTGGTCCCGTTGGAAAAGTATGAAACGCGGCTGGGGGAAGATGGCTACATCTACGTGAGTGTTGCGTAAACCGTCGTTTTCAGGGAAGCTCTATCTGGTAACTCGTCAAATTCTGCAGGTACGCCGCATAACCGAATAATTGCTCATCCTCCTGCTTGTTGCAGACCAGTTGCAGGCCCACGGGCAAGCCGTGTGCGCCTCGGGTCAACGGCAGATTCATGCAGGGGGTTTGCAGAAAAGTCCAGATGCGGTTGCATCTGGGGCTGCCAGTGTTGTGCAGGCCGGCGGGCGCGGCGGCGGCAACCAGATCCAGCCGATGCAATTCAGGTGTCACTTCATTCACCAGGTCGGGCAAAATTCCTGTATGATCGCGCTTCCTTCCGGTCTATAATGGGCTAAACCCACAACGTTAGCGGAGCTTGCAATGAAAAAACTCTCAATTATTCTAGCATCAATGGTCCTGGTCATATCGGGTTGTGGTGGTGATGGCGTTGAGGCGCCGTCCGCTCTCGAGGTCAAAAAATCCATGCAGATCAACGCCGGTCTTGACGCGGTCTGGGCCTACGCCGGGGATTTCTGCGCCATCAGCGTCTGGCATCCCGTAGTTGAAAACTGCGAAATAGTCGAAGAAAACGGCGCCACCTACCGCATGCTCACTCTGGGAGACGGCGCAGAACTCAAGGAGCGGCACGACGGCGATACCGAAAACGGTTATTCCTACACCATCGTCGGAGGCCCACTGCCACTCAAGGACTACAGCTCGACCTTCCAGGCCGAAGGAGATGCGACCAGCACCACCATCAACTGGTCTTCAACCTTCATGGCTGCGGGCATCCCGGATGACGAGGCCATAGGTATCGTTACGGGTATTTACGAGGGCGGCCTGTCCTCCATCGCGGGTAATTTCAGCGAATAGCAGCAGTACCGGGGGAAGGGCGCCCTGCCCTTCCTTCCCTCCCGGAGGTTCCTTTGGGGAACCCTCTAAAAATGCCCTCCGTGGCATTTTTAGAGACGCCTGTAATATGGAAAACCCACTCTGTGGTCTGTGAGAAAACTCACATTTTTGAAGAAAAAGATACCGGCAGCTTGTTCAACACCTGAAGTAGAATAAACCCATGCACAAATTACTACTCGTATTGGCCCTTGCTGCCACCCTGCTGAACCCGTTCGGTGGGGCGGCTGCCTGTACGCTGGCCGGGTTTGCGGCGCATTATGTGCAGGTGTACCGGTCACAGGGCATGGTTGATGACTGTTACTACCAGCTCGTCGATGACCTGGGTACGGCTCGTGCTGTGCAGTTGCAAGTGGTGGCGTTACTGGCGCAAGACTGGCAGCGCGCCGGTTACAAGGTCGGCCTTACCGACAGCAAGGCCAGGGACATGTTTGGCATATCCCAACCCTTGGTCGGGGTTTTGTTCAAGGAGATGCTGTTGCCGGACGGCGCCGTTGTTGAGCTGGATTCTGCAACCTCCTTACTGGTGGAACTGGACCTGCTGGCGCGGGTCAAATCGGCGGAAATCAACCAGGCCAAGACAGTTGCGGAAGTGGCTCGGCATATCGATGCTGTTATCCCGTTCATTGAATTACCCGATGTATTGTTCACGCTCGATGGCGACAACCCAGCGGCGCTGTTGGTGGCGGGCAATGTGGGCGCCAAGTGGGGTGTGGTCGGCAAGCCGGTCTCAGTGACCAACGCCCGGGAGCTGGTTGAGAGCCTCCCCACCATGACCTTGCAATTAACAGACGATACGGGCGCGGTTCTGCGCGCCGGTCAAGGCAGCCTGATTCTGGAGCATCCATTGAACTCCATCCTGTTTCTGCAGCAGGAACTTGCCCTCAGCAATGAAACAATGAAGCCGGGACAACTGCTTAGCCTGGGCGCCATCGGCGGGCCGGTGAAAGCAGAGCGCGGACGGCGCTACACAGCGAAATATACCGGCTTTGGCGCCGGGAATGTCAGCGTTTCCGTGCTGGTGCAGTAAGCGCGCGCCATTGGCAAACAGCGTGGCGTAAACGTAGCCCCTGTTTTATATTTCATCCTTTCGCCCCGCCCTCAGGGAAACAGGACTGCCATCAGGGCCATCTTAAGGTAGCGTCCAAGTGGTTGACCTGATACGGTTATCATCATAACTGAACAGCATACGGTTTAGGGGCGCGCTGCACCCGGCGGCGCGGTGTGCGCGATGGCGTCTTGCAGTCGTGTTTGCACATGGGCCATTAGCGACGGAATGCCCGGCTCAAACCAATCGTTGGCGCTGGTCACCCGCCAGGTGTAGCCCAGCGCGGCCAGTTGCCCAAGCGCCGCTGAGGCCGCCGCGACCTCCAGGCCCAGGGCCTCCTGCAAGGCTGTCAGTAGCGCCGCCTTATGCGCTTGGCCGATGTCCGCGAAGACCCCGGCCACAATGTCCGCAGCCTTGACCAAATCGCGGTCTTCCAACTCCTGATAGCGCTCCCCGTAATAACGCTGGCGCCGGGCATCGACCTGTGCATACATCTGCGCTACCGTCGCTGGCGTCACGGTGTGTCCTTGGGACTCATCGACCAACGCTTCACACAACGCCTCGCCCCAAAGCTGGGTAAAATACGGGTAGCCCTGACAATCGTCTACCACCGTCTCCAATGCCGCCGGGTTAAATGTCACTGACCAATCCGCCAGCGGCTCGGTCAGCGCCGTGGCGGTGTCTTGGGCGTTAAGCCGGCCGATAGGGAGAATCTCGGCGCGGCTCCAAAACGTCGCATCCATCTCACCCAGGCGTGCTTCGAGATTGGGTGTCCCGACCAGGATCAGGCCGAAGGGTATGCCGTCGGTGCGCAGCTGCTGGCTGAGATTGAGCAGGTCCTGACCGACCTCGCAGTCCAGCGTGTGCGCCTCGTCCACGGTGACTAACAGCGGTTGCTCACCACAGCGCGCCGTCAGCCGCGCCACCAGCTCGGTTGTCAGCGCCGCCGCCGAGACAGCGCCCAACGACACTGTGCCGAGGCTCGGTGCGCCCACGGTGACGCCGTCAACGGCCAGATTCCGATCCACGGCGCGTTGGGCGGTATCGACCGCCGTCGCCACGGCGCGCGTCAGTGCGCCCTGCCCGGTTGAGGGCGAATTCAGCAACGCGCGAGCGAGGTCCGCCGGTGATTTAAGCACCCGTCGGGTCAGCGCGAGCACGCCGATCTGATCCGCGCGTGCCTGGCGCCTGAAATCGGCCAGCAGCACAGTCTTGCCATTGCCGCGCGGGCCGTAGAGCACCAGATCGCGAGTCGGCCCCCGGCCGCCTTGCAGCGGGCGTAATAGCTTATTAAGAAAGGTCTTGGTCTCGCGTCCCCGCCCGGCGAGTTTAGGCGGGGCCACGCCACTGCCAGGCTGGAACAACCCCAACAGTGCCTCTTGGTACCGCTCGTCACTGAAATCGTGCGAGAACGTTTCTGCGGGAGTCATGGCCATCAAGTTGATAGGTCGTACAGGTCGGTGTAATGAGTCCGAGTCTATCAGGGTGAGGGTGTGCGATCAAGGACATGAATAGCTAACCCCGAGCGTAAGCGCGCCCCATAATAAACCACCACTCGCAGTATTCCTGCCCGGTGCAGGAATACAATTCACTATCCCGTACCCGGGATCGCCCAAAATCCTCTTAAACCCCCCTCCAAAACCCTATAAAAATACAGTTCGATAATGCGATCTATCGCATGAATGCGCCAAAGAATTCGTTTACTTCTACCGATTGACAGGAGAAAAGGTTATGCCAGTTAAAAAAGAAGCTGATGTGAGGCGGGGATACGATGCGCCTGCGGACATGTCTACCCAGCTTAGTTTCGACCCGGTCAATGGGCCGTTTGATGACGGTACCGTAGTGGAAGGGTCCATTGGTGATGGTGATAAAGACTGGATTGTCATCGAGCTCAGCGAGGGGAAAGAGTACACGATTACGGTGTCCACGCGTCATACGATGGATACACTGGGTGCGAACGGGCAGGCGGTGCCGGAAGGTGAAGAGGGGGACGGCGTAAATGACGCTGGCGGCCTGAATGACACCGTGTTGCGACTGTTGGACGGCAAGGGTGTCGAAATCGATATGAACGATGACATCGTGCCGGCTGGCAGCAGCAGCAGGCCGACCAACCTCAATTCCTCGCTCAAGTTCACCCCGGAGGCGGGCAGCGGCACGCAGAAGTATTTCCTTGAAGTTAGCGCGTATACCGGCAACCCGTTTGCAGACAACGAGGGTGGTTATCAGGTGTCTGTCACAGAGAAGGCGGTTCTGCCGGTTGGTGATGGCGCTGACATTGTGGGTACCGGGGCGGCCGACAAACTGGCCGGCACCGAGGGCTCAGAGTCCATCATGGGCTTGGGCGGCGATGACACGTTGGCGGGTGCCGGCGGTGACGACACCCTGCACGGTGGCGCGGGTAACGACCTGCTTATCGGTGGCAAGGGCGCTGATACGTTGCGGGGGCACGGCGGGACGGATACCATTT
>JAPORZ010000249.1 GCA_026709915.1 Gammaproteobacteria bacterium | reverse complement strand
AATTCGTTCCGGACGAATTTGTGCACAGCGACAGCTGCCCGTAGGGTTGCGTCCACGGATGGACGCAATGAGTGACGGTGAGGAGAGCGGGAATGACAAACGGGGGCGAGCAGTTACAACTGTTGTTTTATCTGTGCCAGACGTTGCCGCAGGCGCACAACCACCTGAGGATGTTCGCTGGCGACGTTGTTTGTTTCGGCAGGGTCTGTTGCCAGATTATAGAGGCGTACGGCATCTTCACCAGCGACCGCCTCAACTTGAGCAGGCTCGGTGAAACCGCCGCTGCCGAGGCCTTCTATCAACTTCCAATGACCTTCCCGAATGGCAAACATGCCGTGCAGTGAATGATGCACCAGCGGGGGGCGAGAGTCTTGCGCCACGGGCTCACCCCGCAACGCCGGTAACAAACTAAAACTGTCGGAACCGGCATCATAATCCGGCGCGGCATTAACTATATCTGCAACAGTCGCCATTAAATCCGTATGCACTATCGGCAGGTCACTCACCGTACCGGCAGGAATATGTCCCGTCCATTTTGCAATAAACGGCACGCGATGGCCGCCCTCATATATGTCTGCCTTTTGGCCACGCCACAGACCATTCGCCAGATGATCAAATTGCTCAATGTCTGTGGACAGCCAGTGGGCGCCGTTGTCGGAAGTGAAGATGACCAGTGTGTTATCAGCAAAACCCTGTTGCGCCAGGGCAGCCATTATCTGCCCGACCGTGTCATCCACTTGCGCCACAAAGTCTCCATAATAACCGGCGCCACTTTTTCCCTGGAACTCCTTTACAGGCAGCCAGGGGGTATGCGGCGCGGCCAGCGGAAAATAGAGAAAGAACGGTTGGCCGTTGCCATTCTGGCCCCGTTGCTGAATATAACTGACAGCTTTAGCGGTGAGTTGTGGCAACACATCTTCATGCACAAAACCCTCGGCAATCTGTCCTTTACGCCAGTACCCTCCACCTCCATGGCGACGCATTTTACTCGCTTCCACCAGCCTGCCGGTAAGCGGCGTATAGGGCCTGGCATTTTCCACATAGATATATGGTTTCATATCCAGAGAGGCGGGAATACCAAAAAAATAGTCAAACCCCACCTCATTGGGGCCGGGCCGCAAGTAACCGAAATCAAAACTGGTGTCTCTGCCGTCCACGATTGGCGCCGGGAAATAATTTGCCTCTTCGGCGCCCATGCCCAGGTGCCACTTGCCAATAGCTGCCGTATGATAGCCCCGGGCCTTTAAGAAAGATGCCAACGTTACCCTGTCGTCTTCAATGAGCAAGGGAGAATAGCCCCATAAGACTCCGCGCTTGAGTTTGGTGCGCCACGCGTAACGACCGGTCAGCAATCCATAGCGCGTCGGCGTACACACTGCCGACGGCGAATGCGCGTCAGTGAAGCGCATACCTGCCGACACCAGACGTTCAAGATGAGGGGTGGGGATTTTACTCTGAGGGTTATAGCTTTGCATGTCGCCATAACCCATGTCGTCTGCAAGAATTAGAACAATGTTTGGAAAAGCATCTTTACCGGCGCTGGCGTCGGCGCTTTGTTCGGTGGCGTTGATGCCGATATATGAAGTAACAAGAAAAAAACAAGCAACGGCAATAGCCACAGAGGCTCTGTTGGCAACCTCTAAAAATGCCCTCCGTGGCATTTTTAGACACGGAAATGAAAAAGTGTGATTTTTCATTTCCTTCATTTTCAAGCACTTACGTGCTTGAAAATGGCAGCACATCCCTGTGCTGCGCGGTCACCTCTAATTAATAGAGGTGACCTGTTGCTTATCAGGTGTAACGCTCCTTTATACATACGCATCAACCTTATGGCAGGTCACTCGTCGGCAACTCCGGTGATTTTAAAGCTCCAGGCATGCTTGCAAGGCAACTCATCATAGCTGAGCGCGGGCACTTGCACGATAATATCATCACCCTGTGGCCGGAACTCGAGAGGCTCGTGATAACCCAGCATGGTAACCGTGGTATCGCTGGTGGGAGTAACCCCTGTTACCAGCAAATGACCTGACGGATAGCGCGGCGAAATCGCGTACAGATCTGCCCCGTTACGGGTGAAAAACAGTTCCTTGACCGCCTTGCCGGGCGGTGGGTTAAGCGTCTGCTTCAGGATGTAATCGCCCCCTACATACCGCTCGTCCGACTCATCGACATTGCGGTCTCCCGCCGACCACTGCACCGACTGACGCCATTTTTCAGTACCGAAAACGGCCTCTTCGTTTACTTCGAGCCATGCTCCCATTTCCAATAACCGCTGCTGCATAACAGGCGGGATACGTCCTCTGTGATCGGGGCCGATATTCAACAACAGATTCCCGCCCTTACTGACCACATCCAGCAGCAGCAACAGCAATGTACGGGTACTGTTGTAGTCTTCTGCATCTTCGTTGCGATTGTAACCGAATGAGAAACCCATGCCGCGGGTTTCCTCCCAGGGGCGGTCAAATTCAACATCCGCCTCGTACTCGCTGGTGTAGTAGCCACCGTGCTGCCGGCGCAAGTCCTTGCCCCAGCGGTCATTGACCACTACGGTGTCCTTAACCGAGGATTCATTGAAGAGCCAGGCCAGCAACTCCGGGGAGCGCCATTTCCCGGCCTCCATTTCCCACTCGCCATCCGCCCATAAAAGATCCGGCTGGTAGCGCTCCACCAGATCCTTGACCTGGGGCAGGAAGTGCTCTGAGACAAAACGCTCCTTGTCATCCAGCCACCAGGGGTGATACCATTCGTACAGGGAGTAGTACAACCCCATCTTCAGCGGCGTGTTCTTAACTGCCGCGGACAACTCGCCAACAAGGTCGCGCCCTGCCCCTCGCTCCATGCTGTTCCAGGCAAAGCCCCGGTCGTTGGCCTGCTCGTTCGGCCATAACGTGAAGCCGTCGTGATGTTTGGAGGTCAGCACAACATATCTGGCGCCGGCCTTCTCAAACAGGGCTGCCCAAGCGTCCGGGTCAAACAGGTCTGCCTTGAATGCGTCGGCGAATTGGTAATAGGTGAAATCGTCTCCATAGGTCTTAACGTGGTATTGATAAACCTCATCGCCCTGGAAATCTCCATTGCCGAAAAGCGCCTTGCCCTGCATCCAGTGCTGATACCATTCGGAGTAGGTGCCTTTAGGTGACCATGCCGGGACGGAATACGGGCCCCAGTGAATGAATATGCCGAATTTGGCGGCGCTGAACCAGTCTGCAATCGGTCGTTGATCGAGTGACTGCCAGGTGGCCTCGTAGCGAGGCGCTGTCGGTGACGCCGCGCCGACAGTCGGCGCCTGCAGAAAAATAACCAGACAAAGGCTTGCAAACCACCCGCCCCGCGACCCGACCGGCGCTAACGAAGCATTCTGAAAAAACCGGTGCGCGGCACGGCTCACAAAACGAAAATCACAAAACATTCGTACCCTCCAACTTTACCAAAAAAGCCGACCCGAGCGGTCCATTTCGCTCGGGCCAGCCGTTTCTCTTTACGAGGATGAGAGAGGTATATCAGAAATTAACGCTTAAGTTCGCACCCAGGTAACGCTTGTAATTCCTCGGAATGGTCTTGCTGACGCCGCCAGCATAGCCACTCACGTGGGCAATGGTTACCCGCTCATGATACTCCTCATCGAACAGATTGTTGACAAAGAACGTCAACGCCCATTTGTCCTCCGGCGCTACGACACGCAGAGCAAGATTGGCAGTTCCGTAAGAATCTCTGTGTTGGGCAGAAGGGCTTTCAAGATTAGGCTTGAACACGAAGTCCTGATCATCCAGCCACCGGTAGGTGAGCTTGGTCGAACCATTGTAGCCACCCGGCAAATCAAAGCGGTAATCCGCGCTCAACAGATAGGAAAACTTGACGGAATTGGGAACTTGCTGGCCGTCGCGGTTGGCTAACCTCTGGACTTCAACACCCCCCGCCGCGGTTGGGAACTCAACATCTTCACATATACCTTCGGCCTCGGAGACACCACTGCACTCCGCGTAGTTAACCTCGTTGTAAGTCGCATCGGTATAACTGAAGGAACCAAATAGAACCAGACTCTCAACCGGCACTAACATCAGTTCCAACTCGCCACCCCTGGTAAGCACATCAGTACCCGACAAACGCCTGATTCTGCCCCCTGCGAAAGTGGGGTCAGGCACATGGAGCGAGTCCTGATAACCCTTAACATCTGTCCAGAAGAGCGTCAGATTGGCGCGCGCGCGACCATCCAAAAAGTCGCCCTTAAAACCCACTTCCCATTGCTGCGGTTTCTCTGCGTCCACCGGAGAGGTTCTTTCGATAAAGCTGCGCGCCTGGAACAGGTTATCCCAGCCCTTGCCCTTGTAACCGGATGCAAAACTGGCGTACAGCATGAGGTCATCATTGACGAAATACTGGCCGCCCACTCTGCCTATCACTGCTGTGTCGCTGGTGTCAAGCGAGAACTCGGGAGTCCCGCCAGCGTCGCCCGCCGTCGATATGGCATAGGGCTCACCGGAACCGTCGGGGCGAGTGTTAGAGGGAAAAACCTCGTGGGTCAGTTCTTGCTTTTCGTGCAATAGCCTGGCGCCGGCAAACAGGTTCACTGAATCCATTACGCGCCATTCCAGGTTGACGAACGCCGCATAGTTATCCACCTCGAACAACGAGTGAAAAAGGTCATCCCGCAACAGCGGGCGCCCGGTGCCGCCACAATCAATAATATCGAAGGTATTCGGATCAACCGTGGTTCCCTCCGGCAGGCCACCATTGGGGGCGGTCGGGCCCGTGAATTGTATGCACTCCCCCCACCGCTCACTGCGAAAAATCTCCTGGTGATTGTAGAACAGGCCCGCCGTATAGTTCACGGGACCGTCGCCATGGGACTCCAGTCGCAACTCCTGTTGTATGGTTTCGATATTGGTATCGCCGGCGAAGTAGTGCGGCACCATATTCACGGCAATCAGCGACTGGTCTTCATTCGTGTACAGCTCCCAATCGCGATAGGAACCCACGTAAACGACATCAAACGCACCCGCGTCGTATCTGCCTTCCAGTGAAATCGCCAGATTATCCAAATCGCCGTAATCGCGATCACCTATCTGGGAGGTCGTCCTGTTATTGGGACCCACATTGCCCAGGTCACCCGACAGCTCCAACGCGTCGATCGTCTCCTGAGTAAGGTTCGCAGGCAAATTCGTCAGCACTTTTGCATAGGGACCGAAGTCTTCCTTGGCGACCTCCAGTCTGGTAAGAATCTCCAGATTCTCGGAGGGCTCGAATAAAAACTGACCACGGAAACCCCAGGCATCTTTTGCACCGCCGTCCGGCTCACTGCTGTCCAGATTGGTGATATACCCCCCCATGTCACGCCAGTAAGCATTCACCCGCAATGCGGCAGTATCACTCAACGGCAGGTTGACAGACCCGCGCGTAATATATTCATCGTCTTCCGCCACAGTAACATTGATGTTGCCGCTGAAACCGTCCATAGAAGGCCGCTTGGTCACAATATGCAACGCACCCGCCGACACGTTCTTGCCGAATAAAGTTCCCTGGGGACCGCGCAGCACCTCCACGCGCTCCACGTCCGTTAAGTCCATATTCAGAGCCGACGCCCGGGGCAAGGTCTCACCATCAATGATGATGCTCGCACTGGGCTCAGTTGCGGACCGAAGAATGGCGCTGGACAAGCCGCGTATGGAGAAATTTGTCGTGCGCGGGTCCTGATCGCGATACAGGGTAATCGCCGGAGTCAACTGCACCACGTCAAGACCACTGCTGACGCCCGCAGCCGCCATCTCAGCGGCCGTTACCACCGCTACCGAGGCAGGCACCTCCTGCAAGTTCTGCTCGCGCTTTTGCGCAAGCACCACGACTTCCTCAATAAACGCAGAAGAACTGTCCCCATCCTGAGCCTGCACATACGGCGCCGAACCCATCACAACCAAGAACGCGGCCGCACCAAAAAGCATCTTTCTCACCACTGATCCGGCAGCGTCCGGGACGCCTCCGGAAAATGTATATCTTATCGTGTTCATGAATACCAACCCCTCCGGGAAAAGTTTAGAAAACCCCAGCCCACCAGCCGTCGGGCATGACCGACGAGCGCAGCCAGCGGGGGCAAGCATGCTCATTATTATTTAAGAAAAAAAAATTGTCAACAAAAAAATTTCTGGTAACCTCTAAAAATGTCCTCCGTGGCATTTTTGAGACGGAAATGAAAAATATGATTTCTCATTTCCTTAATTTTCAAGCACTCACGTGCTTAAAAATAGCAGCATATCCATAATGCTGCACGGCCACCCCTGATTTTCAGAGGCGCCCTTACGATATGGTATCAGGTAATTCCCATGAATAAAACGATAGCTGACGGCAAACAACCGGTGCTGCTGGAAAGAAAGTACCTGTTGCCGTTTTTACTGGTTACGACCCTGTTCTTTTCCTGGGCGCTGGCCGCGCAGTTAAATGACATTCTCGTGCGCCAGTTCCAAAAGGCATTGGAACTGTCTCGCGGTCAGGCGGGGCTCATCCAGACCGCGTTTTATTTCGGTTATTTTTTCGGCGCCATCCCCGCCGGTCTGGTCATGAAGCGGTTCGGTTACAAGAACGGCATTTTAGTGGGGCTGGCGCTGTATTGCGGCGGGGCGCTGATGTTTTACCCGGCGGCGGAGGTGCGCGCGTTCGGTTTGTTCCTGGCGGCGCTGTACATAATCGCCTTCGGTTTGGCTTTCCTGGAGACGGCTGCGAATCCCTACGTGTCGGTCATGGGGGACCCGCGCACCGGGCCTTCGAGGCTGAATATCGCCCAGTCCTTCTACGGCATCGGCGCCTTTCTCGGGCCGTTCCTGGGCAGCATCTTCATCTTCTCCGGCATCGAATATACGCCTGTTGAGATCGCCGCGCTGGCCCAGGCTGAACTGGACGCCTGGCGCGCGGCGGAGGCGAAGACGGTACAGCAACCCTACCTGTGGCTGGCCGCCTGCGTAGCCGTTGTTGCGGCGCTGGTTTTCTGCTCCAAATTCCCGGCGCTTACCGAGGCGGTGGGAGATGCGGCCGGCGCGCAACAGGCGCGAGTCCGCGACCTGTTCCGGCACAGACACCTGGTGCTGGCTGCCGTGACCCAGTTCTTCTATGTCGGGGCACAGGTCTGTATCTGGTCGTTCTTTATCGACTTCACCAAGGATCTCAGCCCGGAAACCACGGAGAAGGCCGCGGGTAAACTGCTGGCCTACGGCTTCCTGGCATTGATGGTCGGACGTTTTTCCGGTGGTTTTATCATGCAGAGAGTCGCTCCGCAGCGGCTGCTGCTGAGTTATGCGGTCATCAACATCGGCCTGCTGGGCGTTGCCATCACGACCTCCGGCTGGCTGGCGATCTGGGCTTTGTGGCTGACCACCCTGTTCATGTCCATTATGTGGCCGACGGTGTTCGCCCTGGGGGTGAGGGATTTGGGCCACCTTACCAAACTGGGGTCCTCGCTCATGATCATGGCCATCGCCGGCGGCGCCGTGTTTCCGCCGCTTATGGGTTACGTCGCCGACCTGAGCGGCGATATCCAATTGTCTCTGCTGGTGCCCATGACCGGTTTCCTCATGGTGTGTTACTATGCCGCCAAGGGGTGGAGGCCGTGTTGAAACCTGCGCCTGACCTTAAGATCATCAAACAAGGGTGACCGCCAATGAACAAGACGAATTTATCCGGGTTAGTGCCCATATTGCTCATCGGCGGGCTGTTTTTTATGTTTGGCTTTATTACCTGGCTGAACGGTTCGTTGATTCCATTTCTGCAGATTGCCTGTGAACTCAATCAGGTACAAGCTTATCTGGTCACCCTGGCGTTTTACATCACCTATGCTCTGACGGCTTTGCCCATGTCGGCAATCCTGTTTCGTACCGGCTATAAAAATGGTCTGATCCTGGGTTTGTTCATCATGGCGGTGGGTAGCCTGATATTTATTCCGGCGGCATTGTGGCGAACCTACAGTATTTTCCTGGCGGCATTATTTGTGTTGGGAACCGGGCTGACTATTCTGCAGACAGCCGTTAACCCTTATGTGGTGATGATTGGCCCTCGTGAAACGGCCGCGGTGCGTATCAGCATAATGGGTGTCCTGAATAAGGGCGCAGGGGTAATCGCCCCTTTGGTGTTTACTGCATTCGTCTTCTCCGACGTGGCACAATTTGATGAGGCGCGACTTGCCTTATTGGAGCCGGCGCAGCGGGGCCTGGAATTAGAGGCGTTATCTGCCCGACTGATCAAACCCTATTTGATGTTGGCCGGGTTGTTATTGGCGCTGGCTGCTTATGTATGGCTCTCGCCATTGCCGGAACCGGCAGACGAAGAGCAGGAGAAAACAGACGCCGGGGACGGAAAGTCCGGTATTTTGCATCAGCCGCAACTGGTTCTTGGCGCGGTCACCTTGTTTTTCTATGTGGGCGCGGAGGTTATCGCCGGCGATACGATCGGCCTGTTCGGGAAAGAAACCGGGGTAAGAAATTTCAGCGAGTTGACGTCCTATACCATGGGCTTCATGGTAATAGGCTATGTGCTTGGCATACTTGCGATTCCGCGTTGGTTAAGCCAGCAAAAAGCATTGACGGTTTCCGCAACGCTGGGAATCTGCTTAGTGCTGCTATTGGTCAATGCCAGCGCCGAGTCGAGTGTAATATGGAATACATTATTCGGCCATACCGGAGTTTCGCCTATCCCCGATGTCGTTTTATATGTAGCCCTGTTCGGGCTGTCCAACGCTATGGTATGGCCGGTGATATGGCCTCTTGCATTGTCCGGCCTGAACAGAAAACAAATCCACACAGGTTCGGCATTATTGATTATGGCCATTGGCGGCGGGGCCGTGCTGCCCTTGATTTACGGCGCCATGGCAGAATATCTGCAGGACTTGCAAAGCGCTTATTGGGTCATGCTCCCCTGCTACCTGTTAATTCTCCTTTACGCGGTAAAAGGACACAAGTTAAAACAGTGGCGCGATACAGGCGCCGCTAAAAATTAGAAGCGCCCAACAATTCCGTATTCTGTTCATGGGCTCGCTTGTAGTAGCCCTGCGACTCCAACTCAGAGCCGGCGGCTTCATCAAGCAGCACTGTCACCCGCTGGTGCAACTGCAGCGCTGACGCCGGGCACCGGGAAGTGACCGAACCCTCGATCATCTCCCTCACTGCCCTTGCTTTGTGCGGCCCGGTTGCCAGCAGTAAAATCCGGCGCGCCTCCATGATGGTTGCAACACCCATGGTAATGGCAAGGGACGGTTGATATTCATTCGGTTCAAACAACCGACTATTATCTGCAACGGTATGCTCGGACAACGTCTTAACGCGCGTACGGGAGGCCAAACTCGACATCGGTTCGTTGAAGCCGATATGTCCGTTGCTGCCGATACCTAATATCTGCATGTCAATGCCGCCGACAGACTTGATTTGCTCCTCGTACAAGCGGCAAACGGTTTCGGGATCTGTTCCTGCGCGGCATGTGGGTAAATAGGTATTGTCGGTGTCGATATCAATGTGCTCAAATAACTGACGTTGCATGAAGCTCCGGTAACTTTGCGGATGGTCCGGCGCCAGTCCCAGATATTCATCCAGATTAAACGTAGTGACCTCACTGAAGCTGATTTCACCGATGCGGCAAGCACTGATTAGTTTTCCATACATGGCGACGGGCGTCGTGCCGGTGGCCAACCCCAATACCGCATTGCGATTTTGCCTGATCAGGGCGCAGACCCGCCGCGCGCCGCCCTCGGCAACCTCATCTGCATCTTTTAAGATAATAACTTCCACCGCGTGCGCTCACCGGTACCGATCGAGTTTGCCGATGACCTCGGTCGTAAAATCAGCAAGTACGGACTGCATGAACTCACTGTATCCGACATTTTCATTGTGGACCAGGTCAGACATGTCCAGCGCCAGGGTTAACGCAGAAGACTGATCAACCAGATGCGCCCGATCGAATGTTGCATTCGCGGACTGACGCCCCGGCAGGGCCAGGTCAAGACGCTTACCGGCGCTGATTTGGGACTGGAACACGCCAATCAATCTGTTGAATAAGTCAGCGTGACCGCAGAGGTCCAGCCGCACCCGGTATTGCTCCGGCAACCAGTCCAGATTACGCCAGACCTCAATACCATACACATGCGCCGGCCGCAGCGCCTTCGGCAAGGCACGTAATGCCTCAAGTGCGTGAATGCAGACGCCGACATGGGTGCCATGACGATCGGCCGGATCATGCAGATACACTGTATGCGCCTGCGCCAACTCCAGTTGGCGGGCCAGATATTCCACTAACTGCGGACTGATCCGGTCTTTAACTTCATCGCTGCGCAAGCCCAACTGCAACACTGCCGAATATTCGCCTAACTGAGCCGCCTGTATTTGTTCTTCCGCACGAATTGCAATCATTTCCGCGTCGGAATACTCCCGGAACGGCTCGCCCCGGGGGGAGCCGGAACCGTTAGTTACCACAATACCGGTAAACCACCGGTCAGCAGCCTGATAACACTGGATGATCCCGTGGTAACCGATGATCTCGATATCATCAGGATGTGCAGCAATAGCCAAGTGGGTCGTGCGCGACAGGGCGCGAGGCAACGCAACACCGTCCGGAACGCAGGCCCTGATGTTGTTATCGTCAAACAATGACACAGGCGCTCGCCCTTTGCATTTCTGCCCATGCAGGAACGCGGGCGGTGGTTTTAAGCGCTGCTCGCATCTGCCGCGCCTCCGGTCTGTGTGTATGTTTTTCTTGCCCACTCAGCTGCGGCTCGCACCGGCGGATAGATAAGTTCGGATAATATCAGGTTGCGACTGACAGCTTGTAACCGATCGGACAGGGCGCTCCTCAATGTGGTCATTTTTTCCAAACAGCTGCCAAACGCGCCCACTTTCACTTCTCTGTTCCCGAAATTTCCGTCACGCCAGGTGGCCTCTACCAGTCGGGCCAGATCGTCTGTCGCCTGGGCAATGATACTACGGGACATTTCGTCGCCGGCCAACGAGGCCTCATAGACGTAGCGGGCAAATGCCGCGATCTCAGCGTGGTCTTTAATAAGGTATGGCGCTTGTTCAATGCTTTGCAGCGAAAAAACCTGCATAAGTCTGGGGGTAAGCGCCGTCGCCATGCCAATTCGTAATGACGCCCGTATGGCGCTGCGGATACCCATTAACCCGATATAGTAACCGCTGCCTTCATCCGACAAGAGATACCCCATGCCACCTTTAATAATTATGTTGCCATCAACATCAAGGCCATAGGACGAGGAACCGGTGCCGGAGATTAACGCAATCGCCGGCTTGCCCTCAGCTGTTCCATACCAGGCAATATGCGCATCATTGACCAACCGGATATCAGCGGTGATATTCAGGGAATTCAGTTTATTCAGCAAGGCGCCACTTAATTGACTCTCAGCCTTGCTGATTCCGGCCAACCCCAACACAATGCCTGCAACAGACTGTTCAAGTCGGTTAACCTCACAGGCCATATCGTCAAATATCTGCTTGATGTTGCCAAATGCCGCATCCACGCCCAACAGCGCGACGTTAGCGGGACCGCCGACTGCCTCGCATAGCTGGTTACCGTCATAGTCGATGGCGACGGCTCTGGTGTTGGTGCCACCGCCGTCCATGCCGATAAAAACGGGGTTTTTAACTCTCCCGTTGGGGGGGGCGACAACGGAATATTGTTTTTTACCTGACACTCTCGTCAACTCTTTGAAGGTTTTTTGCACTGTCATCCGGCGCTGCACACGACAAATCAAGCGCTGCTGCCGACATGGTACAGGATTATTCCATATATTCAACCACTGGAATTGTTCAATGGTAACCCCTGATTTTTAGAGGTGCCCCAATGTTACGAACACCTGGCAACTTCTGAAAATTACGCCACTCGCTGCAACCAGAACACGCCGATAAGCACCAGCAGCAGCCCGGGGGTGAGCGCCACCAGGGCGTGGTGCAGGTTGAGCAGCAGGCCGGCGTTGGAGAAGATCTGATCGAGCAGATAGACACAAATTCCGGTGATACCCGCCAGCGCCAGCCGGGCGCCGATGCCGGTGCGTATCGAGCCGAATACAAACGGCACCGACAACAGCAGCATGGCCAGCATGATCAGCCCGGCCCCGAACTTGCGCCAGAAAGCCAGGGATATTTCATCATATTGTTGTCCGGCTTCCTTCAGGTATTCGATATAGTGGTACAACTCCTCGGGCGAGAGGCTCTCGAGCGGCCGGGTCAGCTTGTCTATCTGCGCGGCGCTCAAAAAAGGGCGCCAGCTCATGCGCGCGAGCGATCTCGTGTCGATGTGCGCGCCGTTGAACTCCTTTATGGCGACATTGTGCAACCGCCACAGATCATTGTTAATGATCTCGGCGTCCTGCGCGTAAATATATTCATCAAGCAGCCCTTGCTCATCCAAGGTAAATATCTCCACATCCTGCACCAGAGTCGCCTGGATGGCTTCTCCCAGGCGCATGATGCGGTTCTGATCCCGCGTCCAGA